>DATLYJ010000125.1 GCA_035574915.1 Dehalococcoidia bacterium
CCCGGGTACAAGGGCGTGGTGCCTCGCTCGGAGAAGGTCGTCGTGAAAGCCCTTAACCGCGACGGCCGGCCGGTGCGCTACCACGCCGACGGCCTTTTCGCCGAGGCCATCGAGCACGAGGTCGACCACCTCAACGGCATCCTCTACTTCGACTACCTCGACAGCATCGACAAGCTCGTGCCGCTCACGCGCGAGGAGATGGACGAAGAAGTGGCCGGGGGCGACGAGCCAGAGCCAGAACCGGCCGGCGGGCAGGGGAGGAGGTAGCGGGCGTCGCCCCCGGGCGGGCGCCCCCTTCGTGTCTTCCCCCGACCTGAACCGCGCCCTGCAGCGCCTTGACCCGAGCCTCCACTCCCTGGTCAGTGCAGCCGGTTCCCTGCTCCAGGGCCCGTGCTGGGCCGTAGGCGGTTTCGTCCGCGACGTCCTCCTCAACCGACCTCCGTACGACCTCGACCTGGCGGTGGGCGGGGACCCGGGTCTCGCGGCGCGGGCGCTGGCGGACGCGTTCGGCGGCCACGCCTTTCCCCTGGGCGAGGAGCACTCTACCTTCCGCGTGGCGCTCCCGGCCGGCTCCGCCCTGGCGGCAATCGACATCGTCGCGCTGCGCGGCGGCAGCATCGAAGCCGACCTCTCGGAGCGCGACTTCACCCTGAACGCAATCGCCGCGCCCCTCTCGGCCGCGGGCCTGGGCGCGCTCATCGACCCCTTCGGCGCCCGGCTCGACATCGGCGCCCGGCGCGTCCGCATGGTCTCCGAGGCAGCGCTGGTCTCCGACCCGCTGCGCCTGCTGCGGGCCGCCCGGCTCGCCGTCGAGCTCGACTTCGATGTCGCCCCCGAGACCGTCGATGCGGTGCGACGCCACGCCCACCGCCTGCCCGAGAGCGCTCCCGAGCGCCTGCGCGACGAACTGATGCGCATCCTCGGCTCGGACCGCGCCGGCCGCGGCTTGCGCCTGCTCGACCGCCTGGCCTTGCTGGACGTGCTTCTCCCGGAGCTGAGCACGGCAAGAGGCGTCGGCCAGCCCGAGCGCTACCACCACTACGACGTCTTCGACCACTGCCTGGAGTCCGTGGCCGTGATGGACTGGCTCACGGGCGAGCGGCCGCCCGAAAGCCGCCGCCAGCGCCAGTTGCGAGACGCCTACGAGGAGGTGGTGGCGCCATTCAACCTGGCCTCCTACTTCCGGGAGGCGGCGGGGGGACAGAGCAGGCTTGTCCTGACCAAGCTCGCGGCGCTCCTCCACGATGTCGGCAAACCGCAGACGAAGGCCAGGGAGGCGGACGGGCGCGTGCGCTTCCTCGGCCATTCCGAGGAGGGGGCGAAGGTGGGCCGCGCGGTCTGCCGCCGCCTGCGCCTGGGCAACAAGGAGACGCACTTCGTCACGCGCCTCATCGAGGAGCACCTGCGCCCGGCCCAACTCTCTCAGTCGGGCGCGCCCACGGACCGTGCGGTCTTCCGGTTCTTCCGTGACCTCGGGGAGGCCGCGCCGGCCTGCCTGGTGCTCAGCCTCGCGGACGCGGCGGCCGCCGCCGGGCCGCGTCTTACCCTCGCGCGCTGGCGGGCGCAGCTGGCCTACATCGCCTACGTCTTCGCGCGCGCGGCGGCGCAGGAGCATGCCGCCGCCGGCGCGGGCCGGAGGGGGAAGCGCCATTTCGTTTCAGGCGATAGACTGATCCGGGCGCTCAAAATCGCGCCCGGGCCCGAGGTGGGCCGGCTCCTCGATGCGCTAGACGAGGCGGCCGCCACCGGCGAGGTCAAATCGGAAGAGGAAGCGATCGAACTGGCGAGAAGACTGTACGAGAATCGGCCGCCCGGTGAGCGGGCCGGCAGGGCGGGGACAGCGTGAGCGACGCCGCCCTTATCTCTGCCGTCTTCGTGGGCGTCCTGTTCGCCTTTTACCTCATGTTCCTGCGCCCCATCCAGAAGGAGCAGGAGCGTCACAAGCAGCAGATCCGCGACCTCAAACCGGGGGACCAGGTGCTGACCACCGCCGGCTTCATAGGGCGCGTGAAGGACATTCAGGTGCCTGAGTCCGGGCGCACACGGATCTATATCCAGATCGCCGAGGGCGTCATAGTGGAGGCTGTCGCCACCGCCATCGCGCAGCGCATCGAGCCGCGCCCGGCCGAGGGCGCCGCGGCGGACGACTCGCCCGACACGACGGCATCGAAGGAGCAAAGGGGCCTCGCCCGGTGAGAAGACGCTCGACTCAGCTTGCCCTCGCATTCATCGCCATCCTGACCGTCTTCTCGGTCCTCGTGGTCTGGCCTTCGGACCCGGACCGCTATCTTCCGGACTTCGTGCCCTGGCCGGAGCCGGGCTGCGTTGGCCCAGTCTGCATCGGTAAGGGCGTAAGACTGCCCTACATCGCCATCGACCGGTCCACCATCAGGATCGACTACCTGGAGCGCCGCGAAATGCGCCTCGGGCTCGACCTTCGCGGCGGCACGCGCCTCGTCCTCGAGGCCGATATCTCCCGGAACCCGGACGTGGACCTGGACGAGGCGCTGGACAGCGCCGTCGAGGTCGTCGAGCGGCGGGTGAACGCCTTCGGCGTCGCCGAATCGATCACCGAGCGCGTCGGCAACAACCGCATCTCCGTGCAGCTCCCTGGCATCAGCGCCGCCGAGGCCATCGAGAAGATCGGGCGCACGGCGCAGCTGCAGTTCATGGAGATGCGCCGCGACGCCCAGGGGAACGTCGTCATCCGCAACCCGGACGGCTCGACCTCTTCGATGCCCTTCGACCAGGTCTCCCAGTCGAGCAGTCTGATCCAGCTGGCGGAGTGGACGCCCGTGACGGCGGTTGGCTCCGACGGCATCCGTCGCGAGATCACGGGCACCTACCTGGACCGCGGGGGCATCTTCGTCACACGGAACCTGGCAGGCCTGCCGGAGCTTCGCTTCGAAATGAACGAGGAGGGCGCCAAGCTCCTGGGCGAGGCGACCGCGCGGCTCTCGAACCCGCCGCAGCCGATGGCTTTCTTCCTCGACGGCGAACCCATCCGCGGCGCCAACGGCCTGATCATCGCGCCCTTCGTGCGCAGCCAGATCTCCGACCGTGGCGTAATCGATGGCCTCAGCCTCTCCGAGGCGGAAACGCTCTCGACACTCCTCCGCACCGGCGCCTTCCCCGTGCCCCTGACGGTCGTCCAGCAGGAGGACGTCGACGCCACGCTGGGCGATGAGGCTGTCGTGCACTCGGTCCAGGCTGGCCTCATCGCGATCTTCGTGGTCATGGCCTTCATGACCCTCTACTACCGCCTCCCTGGGCTCCTGGCCAGCCTGGCGCTCTTCGTTTACGTCTCTCTGACCCTCGCGGTGTTCAAGCTCTGGCCCGTCACGGTCACGTCCGCGGGCATCGCCGCCTTCGTGCTCTCCGTGGGCATGGCAGTGGACGCGAACATCCTGATCTTCGAGCGCATGAAGGAAGAGCTGCGGGTCGGCCGCAGCCTGGTCGGCGCCATTGACGCCGGCTTCAACCGCGCCTGGACCTCCATTCGCGACAGCAACGTCGCCACCCTGATCATCTGCGTAATCCTGTACTGGTTCGGGGACCAGTTCGCTGCCAGCCTCGTGAAGGGCTTTGCCCTTACCCTGGCCCTGGGCGTCGCGGTGAGCATGTTCTCGGCGATCTTCGTCACGCGCACGTTCCTGCGCGCCCTGATTGGCTCGAACGTGATGCAGCACCTGTGGCTGTTCGGCCATGACGTCGAAGAAGCGCGCGGACCTCGCGCCGCCGAGGCCGCCGTCCGGGTGGGAGGCGCGGGCCTTGATTGACTTCGTCGGGAAGCGCTACTGGTTCTACCTCTTTTCGATGCTCGTCGTCATCCCGGGCACGATCTCGCTCATCCTGCCCAACGGCATCCGGGAGGGCATCGAGTTCGGCAGCGGCACGACCTTCGGCTTCCGCTTCGAGCAGCCCGTGGAGACAGAGGCCCTGCGCTCGGCCCTCGCCGAGCTCGGGCACCCGGACGCGCGCATTCAGCGGACCCGAGACGGCAAGTTCCTGGTGCGGACGCGTGTGCTTGAAGGTGGCGTCACCGCGCCCGCGATTGGGCCGGCGCCGCCCTCCGAGCGCGAGAACCTGGAGTCTGCATTGGAGGAGCGCTTCGGGACGCTGGTGGACAGCGACGGCCAGCCGATACACCGCTTCCTCGAGTTCTCGTCCGTGTCGGCGTCCGTCTCCTCCGACATCGTCCGCAATGCCGCCCTGGCGGTGGCCTTCGCCAGCCTCGCGATCCTGGTCTACATAACGCTATCGTTCATCTCGGTCGAGCAACCCGTCCGCTTCGGTGTGAGCGCGATCGTCGCGCTCCTGCACGACGTCCTGCTCGTCATGGGCGTCGCCTCCATCTTCGGCCGTTTGTTCGACTTCGAGATCGACACGCTGTTCATAACCGCCATGCTCACCATCGTCGGCTTCAGCGTGCACGACTCCATCGTCGTCTTCGACCGCGTGCGGGAGAACGCGCGCCGGGCGGCGGCCGCGGGCGCGGACGTCACGCTGGCGGAGACCGTGAACGCCAGCCTGAATCAGACGCTCGGGCGCTCGCTGAACACCTCGATTACGGTAGTGCTGACGCTGATCGCCCTCATCCTGCTCGGCGGCGAGACGGTGCGGGACTTCCTCATCATCATGCTCATCGGCCTGATCTCCGGCACCTACAGTTCGATCTTCGTAGCCAGCCAGCTCCTGGTGTCCTGGGAGGAAGGAGACTTCGCCGGCCTGCTGCCCTGGCGCGGCGGCCGAACGGAAGAGCAACCCGCCTAGGGTCCGGCGCCTCGCACCTCCCCGGCGTGGGAGCCGCGCCAAGCCCTCCCGTCATTGCGAGCCCGGCAGGGCGAAGCGAGCCTTGGCGCTCGGGACGCAGCCCCTGGTGGCGAAGGCTGCGACAACGCCTGCTCCGGGCCCCCGCCGTCCGTCATCGCGACCGGGCCCGGGGCAACGCAAGCCCTCGGTCCCGAGTGATGCTCCGCCCGGGTCGTTGACAATAAAGCCCCTGTTATGACACGTGGAAATCATGTGACATCTACAAAATATTGGGGTCAGGGCTGTTGACAGGCCCTAGATGTAGTGCTACATTCCCCCTCGCCGCTCCGGTAGGCGGCGCCGCACGACACTCAGGGGAGGGCATACATGGACTCGAAGCAGCCCCCAAGACTGGGCCCCGCAGCGCCAACGTGTTGCGTCCGCTGCCAGAGCGCCAACCTCCTCGTCAGGCCGAACGTCGGCGCCGTCTGCGCCGACTGCGGCAGCCTGCAGATCTTCCCCCGGGCAGCCAGACAACCCGCCGCCGCCCGCTAAGGCCCGAAAATGCCCGCCAGCCGACTAGCCGACTAGCCGCCCATGAAATGCCCCTTCTGTGGCCACGACGACACCAGGGTCACCGACTCCCGCGAGGCGGATGACGGCATCCGCCGGCGCCGCGAATGCCTTTCACCTTCCTGCGGCCGGCGCTTCACGACCTACGAGCGCGTCCAGGTCGCGCCCCTGACCGTCGTCAAGAAGGACGGCCGGCGTGAGGAGTTCTCGCGCGAGAAGGTCCTCGCCGGCATCCACCGCTCCTGCGCCAAGCTCCCGGTGAGCGCCGCCGAGATCAACGCCATCGCCGAGGACATCGAGACCACCCTGCACGCTTCGGGCGTCCAGGAGGTGCCCTCCTACGAGATCGGCGACATGGTGATGGAGCGCCTGCGCGAGCTGAACCACGTGGCTTACGTGCGCTTCGCGTCGCACTACAAGAACTTCCTCTCGCTCGAGGAACTCCAGGCGGAGTTCGAGCGCCTGGCCAGCACTCCGCGGCGGCCGGTGCGCCGCGCGGGCGCCGCCCAGCCGCCGCTGCTGCCAGCAGCGGAGCTCTCGCGCGTGCAGGACGCGGCGCCAGGCAAGCAGGAGGCAGGCGCCAGGAAGCGGGAATCAGGGCGCGCCGCGCCGACCTCCTCTGCGCGAGCAAACGCCACGCCTGAGGCCGGGCAGGCCATCGTGCCGGTGTCCTTGCCGGAGAGGCGCAGGCGCGCGGGGGGCCGAAGATGAAGGGCATCTTCGTCTGGAAGGCGCGCCCCGGCGAAGAGGCGGAGTTCGAGCGCCGCTGGCGCGCCGTCAGCGAGGCGCTGCAGGCGTACCCCGGCGCCCGGGGCACGCGCCTCCACCGCGGCATCACCGACCCGGCCCTCTTCGCGGGTTATGCCAGTTGGGACTCCCTGGCGGACCGCGAGGGCGCCCAGTCGCGTCTGCGCGCCGAACGCGCTGACCTGCGCGACATGGCCGAGGTCAGCGAGATGCTGTTCGCCGGCTTCTTCGAGGAGCCGCACATCGTCGTCGCGCCGCAGGGCGCGACGGGAGGGCAGTCGTGATTTCCAGCGCCTTCGGGAAGATCACCAACGAGCACGGCGAGGTCGTCGCCGAGGGGACCTGCGAGGTCGACGATGAGCGCGGCTCCGTCACCCTGCGTCCCATCCTCGACATGCCCCTGCTCGAACGCCAGCGCGGCCCAATGCGCCTCACCCTGGACGACGGCGCCGAGTTGCTGCTCACCGACCGCGTGATCCACTTCCGCGTGAACCTGCCGGGCCAGCGCCCCGGCTCCGTGTACCGACTGTTCATCGCCAGGCAGCAGGGGCTGAACCGCTGGGCACCGCCGCCGGCAGGCGACCGCGAGGGCGGCCAGCGGCCGGCTAGCGGCGGTCAGCCCGAACAGCCGCTGCGGGGCTCGGAGCACGACCCCTCGCGGGACCCCGACGAGCTGCCGCCGGAGTTCCGGAAGGACCCGCAGCGATGAACACCAGGCAGGAGCTTGAGCGCGAAGCCTTTCGCCTTTCGTCCGAGGCCAGGTTCCTGATGGCCAAGGTCCGCGAGACCCGCCTCCTGGCGCACCTCGGCCGTATCCGGGTGCGCGAGCACCTCGAAGTCGTCCTCCAAAGCCAGCAGGTCGAGGCCGAGCTGCAAGCCGTCCGCTCCGCTTTGCGTCTCGCGTCCTATCAAATCCAGGTTCACTTGTCCGCTTGACCGGAAAGGACCCCGCACATGACAACGACTCTCTACCCGCAAGAGACCCGCACAGCCGCCGACGGCCGCCCCGCCATTGGCATCGGCCGCTTCTACACGAAGCCGGGGATCGACCCCTACAGCCTGATCGAGTGGGACAGGCGTACGGCCGCGATCACGGACGAGTCCGGCAAGGCCGTCTTCGAGCAGACGGACGTCGAGGTGCCGTCGTTCTGGTCCCAGACCGCCACCCAGGTCGTCGCCTCGAAGTACTTTCGCGGCCGCGTCGGCACCCCCGAGCGCGAGAGCTCGGCCCGCCAGATGGTCGACCGCATCGTCAACGTGATCACCGCCTGGGGGATGGTCGCCGGCTGTGGCCACGTGCCGGCGCCCGAGCTTTCATACCTCCGGACGGCCGCGGAGGGCGGCAGTGTCCGGGCGTTTGAAGGTTCGTTCGTCCCCTGCCCGAGTTGTGGCACGCCCTCCTACTTCTCTTCCGAAGATGAGGCCTCAGCCTTCGCGAACGAGCTGCGCCACATCCTCATCAACCAGCTCGCCTGCTTCAACTCGCCTGTCTGGTTCAACGTTGGTGTGAAAGAGAAGCCGCAGTGCTCGGCCTGCTTCATCCTCTCGGTCGAGGACTCGATGGACTCGATCCTGGAGTGGTGCCGCACGGAGGGCATGATCTTCAAGGGCGGCTCCGGCTCCGGCATCAACCTCTCCACCATCCGCTCCTCGCGCGAGCACCTCTCGGGCGGCGGCATCGCCTCCGGGCCCGTGTCGTTCATGCGCGGGGCGGACGCCATCGCCGGCTCGATCAAGTCCGGCGGCACGACCCGCCGGGCGGCGAAGATGGTGGTGCTCAACGCCGACCACCCCGATATTCTCGACTTCATCCAGTGCAAGGCGCGCGAGGAGAAGAAGGCCTACGACCTCGGCGCCGCGGGCTGGGACATGTCGCTGAACGGCGAGGCCTGGGCCTCGGTCCAGTTCCAGAACGCCAACAACTCCGTGCGCGCCACGGACGACTTCATGCGCGCCGCGATCAAGGGGGCGCCCTGGGAGCTGCGCGCCGTCACGACGGGCGAGGTCATCGAGACGGTAAACGCCCGCGACGTGCTGAAGGCCATCGCCCAGGCGGCCTGGGAGTGTGGCGACCCGGGCATGCAGTTCCACACCACGATCAACGACTGGCACACCTGCTCGAACACGGGGCCGATCAACGCCTCGAATCCCTGCTCCGAGTACATGCACGTGGACGACTCCGCCTGCAACCTGGCCAGCATCAACCTCCTGAAGTTCCTGCGGAAGGAATCAGGAAACGGGAAGCAGGAGGGAGACTCGGACTTCCGGTCTGTCCTCGGCGGCGCCGCCGCGGGCAGCGAGAGCGGGGCTAGCGGGCGCATTGTCTTCGACGTCGAGGCGTTCCGGCACACGGTAGACGTGATGATCACGGCGCAGGAGATCATCGTCGGGCACTCGAGCTACCCGACGGAGAAGATCGAGCGCAACGCGCATGCCATGCGCCAACTCGGTCTCGGCTACGCCAACCTCGGCGCGCTGCTCATGACCCTCGGCCTTCCCTACGACTCCGACGAGGGCCGGTCATACGCGGCGGCGATCACGGCGCTGATGACGGGACGCGCTTACGGCCGCTCGGCCGCCATCGCCGCCCGCGTCGGCCCCTTCTCCGAGTACGAGCGCAACCGCGAGCCGATGCTGCGGGTGATCCGCAAGCACCGCGAGGCCGCCTACGCCATCGACTCGGGCCTGGTCGGTGACCCCGGCCTCGTGAAGGCGGCGACTAGCGCCTGGGATGACGCCCTGGAAATGGGTGAGCGGTACGGCTACCGCAACGCCCAGGCGACTGTCCTGGCGCCGACCGGCACCATCGCCTTCATGATGGACTGCGACACGACGGGCGTGGAGCCTGACATCGCCCTCATCAAGTACAAGAAGCTCGTCGGCGGCGGCATGCTGCGCATCGTCAACCAGACCGTGCCGGTGGCGCTCGCCCGCCTCGGCTACGACAGCGCCACCATCGAGGGCATCGTCCGCTACATCGACGAGGAGGGCACGATCGAGGGCGCGCCCGGGCTGCAGGAGAAGCACCTGCCGGTGTTCGACTGCGCCTTCCGCGCGGAGAAGGGCGTCCGCTCCATCCACCCCATGGGCCACGTGAAGATGATGGGCGCCATCCAGCCCTTCATCTCAGGCGCCATCTCCAAGACCGTGAACGTCCCCAACGAGGCGACGGTCGAGGACATCGAAGAGGTCTTCATCGAGTCCTGGCGCCAGGGCGTCAAGGCCATCGCCATCTACCGCGACGGGTCGAAGGCGGTTCAGCCGCTGAGCACGAGCAAGGACGGCGGCAGCGCCAAGCAGGAGCCAGGACAGGCCGAGCCCAGCGGCCCCGTCCGCCGCCGCCTGCCGGACACGCGGCGCTCCATCGCCCACAAGTTCAGCATCCAGGGCCACGAGGGCTACCTCCACGTCGGCATGTATGACGACGGCCAGCCGGGCGAGATCTTCGTCACCATGGCCAAGGAAGGCAGCACGATCTCGGGCCTCATGGACGCCTTCGCGACCTCGATCTCCCTTACCCTGCAGTACGGCGTGCCTCTGCGGGACCTGGTGCAGAAGTTCAGCCACATGCGCTTCGAGCCGATGGGCATGACCGAGAACCGCGAAATCCCCATGGCCCAGTCGATCATCGACTACATCTTCCGCTGGCTGGCGTCCCAGTTCCTCTCGGACGAGGACAAGCGCGAGCTGGGGATCATGACCGTCAGCGAGCGGTTGCGGCTGGAAGCGCCCTTCGCCGGCGTGCAGCCGGAGCTGGTCCCGGCGCCGGTGCAGCCTATCCCCTCGGTGCTGCCCATCGCCGGCGGCTCGGTCGAGGCGAGCGCGCCGCCGGCCGTCCCCAACGGCCATGCGCCGGCGAACGGCAACGGCGGCTCCACGACCGCGGCCCATTATCACGGACCGCGCGTGCAAGCGGACGCGCCCGCCTGCGCCAACTGCGGCTGGATCATGACGCGCTCCGGCACGTGCTACCGCTGCGAGAACTGCGGCAGCACCAGCGGCTGCAGTTAGGAGGTCCGGGAAGATGCAGCGCCAGGGAGGGCACGAGGGCCATGCGAGCGCGCTGCGCGCGGGGCCAGCAGCTTCGCGCGGACGATCACACGAAGCCTGGGTGGTCCGAAGGAGATGACAGGCTGGGCTGAGGACGTGCGGCGATTCCACGAGGTGGTGGGAGCGCACCTGGACGAGGGCTTTACGCGGCCCGTCCTGCGCGCCCGGCGGCGCTTCGTGGAGGAAGAGGCGCGCGAGGCCATAGAGGCCCTGGGCGAGGCCGAGGACGAAGCCGCCCGGGGCGAGGTGAGCCTCGAGACCCGCCGCCACCTCGTCCGCGAGCTCATCGACCTCACCTACGTGGTCATGGGCACCTTCGCCGCGCTCGGCATCGACCCCGAGCCGGCCTGGCGGGCCGTCCACGAAGCCAACATGCGCAAGCATCCCGCCGGCGTCTCAGGCGCCAAGGCCGTAAAGCCAGCCGGCTGGGAAGCCCCGATGGTCCCTCTAGCGCCGTTCCGTCCGGGAGGCGATCGGTGATGGTCAGCGCCCCCCTCTTCGACAGCCCGGAGACGGCTGACTGCCGGGCTCCGCGCGAGCACTGCTTCCGGTACTGCCCTCCCGCAACCCACCCGCGAGGCGTCATGACCTGAGAAGGCCTATCCCCCTCGCCTCCGGTCGGCGGTCTCCTCCTCCTGCCCCGTCACTGCCGACCGGACCGAATCGGCGCCCCCTGGTCCCCCACCGGGGGGCGCCCGCTTTGCAGCCGCCGGGGCTCGCAGCGTGGCGGACGCGGAGCCGTCGGCCGGCACGTTACACTCGCCTCATGCTGTCGACCGGAGATCAGCCGCCGCGGCCTCCGCCGGAGGCGCTGCGCGCCGCCGAGCGCGTCCTGAGGCGGCGCTTCGGCGGCCGGCCCAGGCTGCTCGACTCCTCGGCCCTCGACGGCCGCACGACCGTCTTTCGCTGCCGGACGGAAGGCCGGGGCCTCCCGGACAGCGTGGTCCTGAAAATGCCGCGGCGCGAAGAAGGATCGGCCTACCAGGCTACAGACATGAAGGAGCGCGCTCCGGCCTGGCACCTCACCAACGAGTGGGCCGCCCTGGCCCTCCTGGACGCGCGTCAGGCCGATGGCCCCCGCCTGACCCCGCGGCTCTTCGGCGGTGACCTCGAGTCCGGCGTGCTCGTCCTCGAAGACCTGGGCGGCGGCGAGAGCCTCGCGGGCGTCCTCCTCTCGGGAGACGCTGCCCGCGCAGAGGCGGCGATGCTCGCCTTCGCCCGCTCCCTCGGACGGATGCACGCCCTCAGCGCCGGCCAGGAGGAGGCGCACTCAGCCACGCTGGAATCGCTGGGCCGCGCCGGCGGCGACCGTCTCGCCGCCGCGCGCCGCGTCCGTGAGGAGATCGCGAAGCTGCCGGCCACCTTCGACGAGCTCGACTTCGAGTGGTCTCCCGGCATGGTCGACGATGTCCAGCAACTGACGCGGGCCATTCTCGAGCCCGGGCCGCTCCTGGTCCTGTCTCACGGCGACCCCTGCCCGGACAACGACAGGCTCGTCGACGGCCGCCTGGTCCTCTTCGACTTCGAGCGCGCCGGCTTCCGGAGCGCGATGGTCGATGCCGCCTACGGCCGCGTCCCCTTCCCGACCTGCTGGTGCGCGAACCGCCTCCCGGATTACGTCGTCGAGGGCTTCGAGGCGGCCTACCGGCTCGAGCTCATGAAGGCTGTGCCCGAGGCAGGCGACGATGCTTTCTTCGAACGCTCGCTGATGGAGGCGGCCGGTTGGTGGTTGATCACCACCTCGAACCAACTGCTGACGCGCGCCCTGCGCTTCGAGGAGCGCTGGGGCATCTCAACGTACCGTCAGCGCCTCCTCTTCCGCTTCGAGGAGTTCTCGCGCCGCGCCGCGGCCTCCGGCCATCTCGAGGCGCTGGGCGCCTGGGCCTGGCTCATGCACGAGCGCCTGCGCGCCCGCTGGCCCGAGGTGGAGGAGATGCCGCTCTACCCCGCGTTCCGCTAGGCCGCCCGGAGCTCGCGGAGGACCACGGTGCCCGCGATACGGTCCGGGAAGGTACGCCTCTGCGCGTCGGCGAACATGGAGGCGAGGTTGGCGATTGTCCCGAAGGGAAACAGCGCGCCGAGGACGAAGTAGGCCAGAAAACGCAGCACGGCCGCGTCCGGGGAGGGCCTGAGCCCGTCGCGGCCCGCGACTTTGAGCCCGACGGCCGTCTTGCCTGGCGTCGCGCCCGCGGCGGCCACGAACCCGATGTTGTACGCCGCCGCCACGACCACCATCGCCGGCGCCGCCGTCCCGACGCTCACGCCCGAGGTCACCGCAAAAGACCCCACCGTCAGCACCAGGACGACAGCGATTGCGGCGTCCAGGACGAACGCGAACAGGCGCAGGCCGATGGGCGCCAGCTCGAGGTCGGGGCTGAGGGGCGCTTCCGGATTCAGGGGCTGCACGCCCTCAAATGTAGCAGGCGCACGCTGCCAGCGAGGCGAACAAATGCTCGCCTGGCGGTGCTAAACTGGGAGTCGTGGCCAGTAACCTGACCCTGCGCTTGTCCGACAACGCCCGCACGGTCTTGGAGCGCCGATATCTGGCGAAGGACGAAAGCGGTCGCGTGATCGAGACGCCCGAAGACCTCTTCCGCCGGGTGGCGGCGAACATCGCCCAGGCGGAGCGGCAGTACGCACCCGAGGGCAAGGAGGCCGAGGCGGTCGCGCGCTGGGAGCAGGCCTTCCTCGACCTCATGGTCTCCCTGCGCTTCCTGCCCAACTCGCCCACGCTCGGTAACGCGGGCCGGCCGCTGCAGCAGTTGTCCGCCTGCTTCGTGCTGCCCGTAGAGGACTCCATCGCCGGCATCTTCGAGACGGTGAAGGAGACAGCGCTGATCCACCAGAGCGGCGGCGGCACCGGGTTCTCCTTCAGCCGCCTGCGCCCGGCGGGCGACGTCGTGCAGTCGACCGGCGGGGTCGCCTCTGGTCCTGTCTCCTTCATGAAGGTGTTCGACGGCGCCACGGAGGCGATCAAGCAGGGCGGCACCCGCCGCGGGGCGAACATGGCTATCCTCGACGTCCGCCACCCGGACATCGAGGCCTTCATCAACGTCAAGGCCGACATGGTGACGCTCACGAACTTCAATATCTCCGTCGCTGTCGACGAGGCCTTCATGCGCGCGGTCGAAGCCGGCGAAGACTACGACCTGGTGAACCCTCGCACCGGCCAGGCCGTCGGCAGGCGCAACGCCCGCGCCATCTTCGACCAGATCGTCGCCAACGCCTGGGCGAACGGCGACCCCGGCCTCGTGTTCCTCGACCGCATCAACAAAGACAACCCGACGCCCAAACTCGGCCGCATAGAGGCTACGAATCCCTGCGGCGAGCAGCCGCTCTTGCCTTATGAGAGCTGCAACCTCGGCTCGATCAACCTCTCGAAGTTCCTCCGCGCCGGACGCGAGCGGGCGCCTTCGGGCCTGGCGCGGGCGCCAGTCGAAGAGATCGCCCGCGCGATCGACTGGGAGGCCCTTTCCGGCACCATCGCCACCGCCGTCCGCTTCCTCGACGATGTGATCGACATGAACGCCTACCCCATCCCCGAGATCGAGCGCATGACGCGCCTCACCCGCAAGATCGGCCTCGGCGTCATGGGCTGGGCGGACCTCCTCTTCATGCTCGGGGTTCCCTACGACTCCGAGGCCGCCCTTACCCTCGGCGAGAAGGTCATGGGCTTCATCCGCGAACACGCAGACGCAGCCTCCGAGGCCCTTGCGGCCGAGCGCGGGACGTTCCCCGCCTGGGAGGACTCCATATACGGCCCGGCCGGCCGCAACCGCCCCCTGCGCAACGCCACCCGCACGACCGTGGCGCCGACCGGCACCCTCAGCATCATCGCCGACTGCTCCGGCGGGATCGAGCCCGCGTTCGCCCTCGCCTTCATCCGCCAGCACTACCTCGACCCTTCGCGACCCTCACAGCCCGTGCGCATGACTGAGGTGAATCGTGTTTTCGAGGAGGCGGCCCGCGCCGCCGGCTTCTGGTCCGAGTCGCTCGTCCGCGCGCTCGCCGAGGGCGTCAGTCTCCAGGAACGCGACGACGTGCCCGACTGGGCGAAGGAGGTCTTCGTCACCGCCCATGAGGTCGAACCGGAGTGGCACGTGCGCATGCAGGCCGCCTTCCAGCGCCATACGGACAACGCCGTCTCCAAGACGATCAATTTTCCCCGGGACGCGACCCTGGAGGACGTCGCCAGGGCCTACCTGCTCGCCTACCATGAGGGCTGCAAGGGCATCACCATCTATCGTGATGGCTCGCGGGCCGGCCAGGTGCTCTCCCACGCTGTGAAGTCCGACGCCGACGCCGCCCTCGAGGCCCCGCCCGCCGACGTCGAGCGCGGCCTCCACCGGCGCCACATGCCCGCCGAGCGTCGCTCAATCACCCACAAGTTCCGCGTCGGCGAGCAGGAAGGTTTCGTCACGGTCGGCCTCTTCGACGACGGCACGCCGGGCGAGATCTTCGTCACGATCTCGAAGGAGGGTTCCACCATCCGGGGGTTGATGGACTCGGTGGCCATGCTGACTTCCTACTCGCTCCAGTACGGCGTCCCCCTGCGCACGCTCGTCGACAAGTTCAAGGGCGTGCACTTCGAGCCCGCGGGCTTCACCGCCAACCCGGAGATACCGCAGGCCAGCAGCATCGTCGACTACATCTTCCGCTGGCTGGAGCTGAAGTTCCTGCAGAAGGAGGACAGGGCTGCCGCGCGCTCCGGCGGGCAGGCGGGCGGGGCAAGCGGCCCGGCCCGCGGGCAGGCCAGTCCTTCTCCGGACATCGCCACCGGCCTGCTGTGCCCGGACTGCGGCAACCAGCTCGTCTTCGCCGAGGGCTGCCTCATCTGCCGCAGCTGCGGCTACAACAAGTGCGGCTGAGCTAGCCTGGCGCCGCGCCGTCCCTGGCGCTGTTGTCCCGCGGTTCCGGTCCCCGCACGGACCTCGTTTGACGAGCCATCTGCACGAACATAGACTCAACTCGACCTTGCGGCCGAGATCCGGCGACGACTAGAGGCGAGCAGTGTCCGAGTCCAAGCGCGAGTGGCTCGAGAAGGTCTATCGTCCCGCCATCCAGCGGACGCCCGAGCGTAACGCGCCCTTCGAAACGTCCTCAGGCCGGGAGGTCGAGGTCCTCTACACGCCGGAGGACCGCCCCGACGGCTACCTGCGGGACCTGGGCTTCCCCGGCGAGTTCCCCTTCACACGCGGCGTCCAGCCGACCATGTACCGCGGCCGCCTCTGGACCATGCGCCAGTACGCCGGCTTCGGCGATGCCGAGGAATCGAACCGCCGCTACCGCTACCTCCTGGACCAGGGCCAGACGGGCCTCTCCGTCGCCTTCGACCTCCCGACCCAGATCGGTTACGACTCCGACCACCCACGCGCCGAGGGCGAGGTCGGCAAGGTGGGCGTCGCCATCTGCTCCATCGAGGACATGGAGACCCTGTTCCGCGACATCCCCCTCGAGAAGGTCACGACCTCGATGACGATCAACGCCACGGCGTCGATCCTCCTCGCCCTCTATGTTGCCGTGGCAAAGCGTCAGGGCGCGGACCTGCGCAAGCTTGGCGGCACTGTCCAGAACGACATCCTGAAGGAGTACATCGCCCGCGGCACCTACATCTACCCGCCCAGGCCTTCGATGCGCCTCATCACCGACGTCTTCGCCTGGTGCAAGGACAACCTGCCCGACTGGAACACGATCAGCATCAGCGGCTACCACATGCGCGAGGCCGGCTGCACCGCCGCGCAGGAGGTCGCCTTCACCATCGCCGATGCCATCGAGTACGTGGAGGCGGCGCGGCGGGCGGGGCTCGACGTCGACGAGTTCGGGCCGCGGCTCTCCTTCTTCTTCGCCTGCCACAGCCTCTTCCTGGAGGAGGTGGCGAAGTTCCGCGCCGCGCGGCGCCTCTGGGCGCGGGTGATGCGCGATCGCTTCGGCGCGAAGGACCCGCGCTCCTGGATGTTGCGCTTCCACACCCAGACCGGCGGCGCCACCCTCACGGCGCAGCAGCCCCTGAACAACCTCGTTCGCACCGCCTTCCAGGCGCTCGCCGCCGTGCTCGGCGGCACGCAGTCGCTGCACACGAACTCGTACGATGAGGCGCTGGCCCTCCCCTCCGAGCACGCCGCCACCCTGGCTCTGCGCTCGCAGCAGATCATCGCCTACGAGACCGGCGTCACGGACACCATCGACCCCGTCGCCGGCTCACACTACGTCGAGCAGCTCACCGACTGGGTCGAACAGGAAGCCGTGCAGTACATCGAGCGCATCGATGCCATGGGCGGCGCCCTCGCTGGCATCGAGGCCGGCTTCCAGCAGCGTGAGATCCACGAGAGCGCCTACCGCATGCAGCGCGCCGTCGAGGAGAAGCGAAAGGTGGTGGTCGGCGTCAACGAGTTCCTGGACGGCGACGACGGCCGCGGCGCCGAAATCCTGCGCGTCGACCCCGAGATCGGCCGCCGCCAGGTCGAGCGCCTGCGCGCCCTGCGCGCGCGGCGCGACGCCGCCAGGGTCGAGGCCAGCCTCGCGCGCATCCGCGCCGCCGCCGAGGGCACGGACAACCTCATGCCCCTCTTCATCGATGCCGTCGAGAACTACGTCACCCTGGGCGAGATCTGCGACGTGCTCCGAGAGGTCTGGGGCGAGCAGCGCGAGTTCGTGGCGGTCTAGCCATGCGCGCCTTCGCCGTCAGCGAAGAGGCCAGTGGCCCTCCCCGCCGGAAGTGCGAAGGCTTCAGGCGCGGGGCAGGTCGAGTGGACCGGGAGTGCATGGAAGTCCGCGGACTACTCGAGGGCTTGCGCCTGAAGGGCCTCCGTTGACTCAGATCACCGCCCACGTCACCGCCCGCCGCATGGCCCGCGCCGCGTCCGAGCTGCTGGCGGCGCTCGACCAGCGCCAGCGCGCCGCCGCGACCTTCGATTTCGCGGCCGAGGAGGAGCGCCGGCGTTGGTCCTACTACCCGCGGGAGTTCCACGGCCTGGCCCTGCGCGACATGAGCGGCGCGCAGGTAAAGCTGACGCACAACCTGATCGAGGTCGCCCTCAGCCTGCCGGCGCAGGCTAAAGCCGTCTCGATCATGGCGCTGGAGAGCGTGCTCGACCGCATCGAAAACCACGCCCGGGACGACCGCGACACGGGGCGTTACTTCGTCAGCTTTTTCGGCGACCCCTCCGGCGCCTTGCCCTGGGGCTGGCGCTTCGAGGGCCATCATGTCTCGCTGCACTTCACGCTCGCCGGGGACGAGCTGCTGGGCTGGACGCCGAACTTTCTCGGCGCCAATCCCGCGCGCCTGACTCACGCCGGCGCTGTGGTCCTGCGGCCGCTGGCGGAGGAAGAGGACCTGGCGCGTGAGCTACTCCTCTCGCTCACCGGGGACCAGCGCGCAAAGGCTGTAATCTGCGACGAAGCGCCGATAGACTTCGTGCTCACGAACGCGGCCCGCGTGCCTCCCCGTCTCCTGCCCGGCGAAGGCCTCCAGCCGGACTTCGCCGGCAACCGGTCCGCCTTCGACAGGCTGACCCCGGCCCAGAAGCAGGCGCTCGCCTTCGACCTTCAGAGGTCGGCAGGCCTGCCTGGCTCGGAATTGGAGGACGCCCAGAGAGACCTTCTCTTCAACCTCGTGCGCGTCTACCTCGACCGCCTGCCGGACGACGCCGCCTCCATGGCGCTGGCCGAACTCGAGGAAGACGTCGTGGGGAGCCTGCACTTCGCCTGGGCCGGGGAGGTCGAGCCGCGCCGGCCGCACTACTACCGCATCCAGGGCCCGCGCTTTCTGGTCGAGTACGACAACACCCAGAACAACGCGAACCATGTGCACTCCGTCTGGCGCGACCCCGACAACGACTTCGGAGACCTCCTGCTTCGCCACTACCTCGAGGACCATGGCTAGCGGTCAGCATCTGATGCTCCACGGTGCCGGCAGGCCTGCGTCCGGCCTGCCCTCCGACACCCGGCGTCTCGAAGACGCGGTCGAGGCCGGTGCTCCCGGACCGGCGGGAAGAAGGCGGGACCGCCAGGCGTATCCGTGAACGCTGACCGGGAGGCGGCCCTCGTGCTCTCCCTCATCCCGCGGGGCATGCGCGACACCGTCGAAGCGCTACGCGCGCTCGTGAAGGAAGCCGTCCCGGAGGTGAACGAAAGGCCTCAGCCGCGCACGAAGACGTTCAACTATGACCACCACGGCGCCCTGCTGGCCATCTCCGGCTACCAGAACTGGGCCAGCATTGGTTTCATCCGGGGCGATCAACTGCGCGACGACGGCGCCGTCCTCGAAGGTACCGGCGCCGGCATGCGTCATGTGCGCGTCGCGCGCGGCGCCCCGTTGCCGGCCGAGAGGATCATAGCGCTCGTAAGGCAGGCGGCCGAGCTCAACGAGCGGCTGGGGCCGCCGAAAGGGAAAAGCCGGGCCTGGGGAGGCGGCCGGTAGGCTTGTCCTTTGGGGTAAACTCGCCCCGGAAAGCGAGGCCAGCCCATGCGAGCGATGGTCCTGCGCGGTAGCCGCCTTCACGTCGAAGAAGTGCCGGCGCCCGAACCGGGCCCAGGGCAGGTACTTGCGCGCGTGCGCGCCTGCGGCATTTGCGGCAGCGACTTGCACTACGCCCGATACGCCGAATCGCTCAGGGCAGCGTCGCGCGCAGAGCGCGGCATCCTCGCCGGCGCCGGCGACGGCGTCGTCATGGGCCACGAGTTCGTGGCGGAGGTGGCCTCCGTGGGCGAAGGCGTCTCCGGCTGGCAACCTGGCGAGCGGGTGGTGAGCATACCTGTGCTCGCCGGCGAAGGCGGGCGCCACAGCATCGGCTACAGCGCAGAATACCCCGGAGCGTACGGAGAGCAAGTAGTGCTCTCCGCCGCGCTCCTGCTCCGCGTCCCGGCCAGCCTCCCGGATGCGCTCGCTGCCCTCACGGAGCCGTGCGCTGTCGCCTTGCACGCCGTCCGGGAGGCGAAAGTCGAGCGCGGCGGGCGGGCACTGGTCATGGGCGCGGGGCCGATTGGCCTGCTAACGGCACTGTGGCTCAAGCGCGAAGGCATCTCTGTCGCCGTCAGCGACCCGGCCGGGCCGCGGCGGCGGCTGGCGGAGCGCGTGGGCGCCGACCTCGTGCTCGACTCTGCCAGCGAGGACCTCGGCGGCAGGCTGGTGGACTTCGGCGGGCCGCCTTCGATCGTGTTCGAGTGCGTAGGCGTGCAGGGCACGCTCCAGGAGGCGATGACACTGGTCGCGCCGCGCGGACGCGTAGTTGTCGTCGGCGTGTGCATGGTGGAGGATCGGATCAGGCCCCTGCTGGCCATCAACAAGCACCTCACGCTGCAGTTCGTGCTCGGCTACAACGCCGATGAGTTCGCCGAGGCGCTCGGGGCGCTGGCCTCGGGCGCCGTGGACGCGGCGCCGCTGGTCACGCGTACGGTCTCGCTGGACGAGCTGCCAGCCGCGTTCGAGGCCCTGAGCGACCCCTCGGACTGCAAAGTCGTGCTCACCTTTCCCGGAGCGCGCTGACCGTGGGCGCGGAGGAACTCGAGACGCCGAAGGAGCCCGCTGTCTGGCCGCTGTGCGTCCTGCCCGCAGCCATCATTGGCGGTCTCTTTGGGGCGTTGAGCATCGGTGGCAAGGTGGAGGACATCTACGGCGACCTTTTGCCGTTCCTGGTCACGACCTGGATTGGCATGGGCTTCACCTACGCCTGGGACATGCTCCGCTACACCATGCACATCGAGAAGGCATCCCCGGTCGTGGTCGCGGCGACTGGCGTCCTCACGGCCGTCTTCATGCTTTCGGCGCTCGGCTGGCAGACGCTGTGGCAGGACCCATGGGTCTTCGGCGCGGTCGTGTGGCCCGGGATCCAGATGGCGCGGCCCGTGGTCGAGCGTCTGCTGGCTTCGCGCGCGGGCGCGGGCACGCCCGCTAGCCCGGGGAGCCCAGGCGCCTCCACGTAAGGACCGCCTGATCTCCGGCCGGACGCGGCGGCGGCCTCAGGACCAGCGTGTCGCCGGAAAGCTCTACCCTTCGGACCTGATCCGTGCCCACCCAGGAACGGGAGACGCTGGCCTCGACAAGGGTTGTAATGGTCATCGCCGCCTCATCTACGGTGAAGGGCCCGCAGTAGGCGATGTAACGCATAGACCCGGCTACCACGGCCGCGGCGGACGAGAGGGCGCCGTCCTCCGGCAGCATGATCTGGCCGGACATGAAGCCAGAGGGGGTGAAGAGGAGCAGCCCGACCAGGCGTTCCCCGTAGGGGAGCGATATGGCGCCGTCGGGGGCATGGGATTCCCAGCGCAGCAGCCGCCAGGCGCCGGCGATGTCGTCGCGCAGCCCCACGTTCGGCCAGGCCTAACGCTGCTGACCCGCCTGGGGCGGCCGCTGGCCAAACTGCATCTGCGGCATGGGCCCGACGGGGCATTCGATCAGGACCGGGTGGTGGTCCTTGAAGACGTCATGGAGCACCGAGCGGAGCTCGGCCGGCGAGTTCGCCCGGCGGAAGTCGACGCCGTAGGCGTCGGCGAGCTTCGCCATGTCCGGGTTGTAGAGGTCGGAGGCGATGGTGCGGCCGCCGAAGCGCATCTCCTGAATGCGCTTCACGTTGCCGTAGGCGTTGTCGTTGAACACGATGGCTGTGAGCGGGATCTTCTGCTGGACCATGGTCGACAGCTCCTGGACGTTGTAGAAGAAGCCGCCATCGCCGTTGATGGAGACGACCTTGCGGTCCGGGTTGCCGACCTGCGCCCCCAGGGCTGTGGCGAAGCCGTAACCGAGCGTCCCCTGATAGCCGGAGGTGAAGTAGGTGCGCGGCTGGTAGGCGGGGAAGAAGGCGCCGGACCAGTAGCCGACCTGCGTGCTCTCCTGGATGAAGATGCCGTCGTCCGGCAGTTCGTCGCGGATGGCCCAGGCGTAATCGGCCTGCGGCGACATCGCCCGCGCTTCGTCGGCGATGGCCTTCTTCAGCGCCATGAGCTCGTCGCGCCGGGAAGGGCGCCTGATGTTGTGTCGCCCGACGCGCTCCGCGAGGGCGGCGAGGCCCTTCTTGGCGTCGGCGACGATGCCGATGTCTGGCTTGTAGTTGCGCCCGACCTCCTCGGGGTCGACGTCCATCTGGATGACGGTCTTGTCGCGGGTGAGCCAGGGCGGCGGCTGGTTCTGCATGATGCCCTGGACGAAGCGCGTGCCTACGACGAGGACGACATCGGCCGCGGGCGCCAGGGAAGGCGTCGAGCGGGCGTTGTGGGCGAGGTGATGGCGGTCGGAGAGCGCGCCCTTGCCGTTGTTCGTCATGATGACGGGCGCCTCCAGTAGTTCGGCGAGGCGCTGCAGTTCCTCCCAGGCAGCGCCGGAGATGATGCCCCCACCGGAGAAAATGACGGGGTTCTTGGCCCTGCCCAGGGCCTGCGCCGCCCTCTCGATGAGGTCGGGGTCGCCCGCGGGGCGGTCGTGGAACTCCGGCTCGAACAGGCGCACTTCGCCCGTTGCCTGGAGTACGTCCGGAGGGATCTCGATCTCGACGGGTCGCGGCCGGCCGGTCTGCAGCTGCTTGAAGGCCTCGTGGACGATGCCGGGGACCTCCTCCGGCCTCATGGCCCGAGCCTGCCACTTGGTGACGGAGGCGATGGTCTCCATCTGGTTGTTGATCTCGTGCAGGATGCCGCGGCGCAGGCCGATCATGTCGGAGTTGATCTGTCCGGTGACGCAGAGCACCGGCGATGAGCAGGCGTAGGCCGTCGCCAGGGCGGCACTGGCATTGAGCAGGCCGGGGCCCGGGACCACCAGGCACATGCCGACCTTGCCGGTAGTGCGCGCGTAGCCATCCGCCATATAGGCCGTGGCCTGCTCGTGGCGGGTCCAGTAGACGTTGAAGTGGTCGCGCTCCTCGTAGATTGCGTCGAAGGCCCAGTCGAGCTGAATACCGGGCAGCCCGAAGATAGTGTCGATGCCTTCCATCTTGAGCTGCTGTACGAGGGCCTGACCTCCGGTCATCTGGGGCACGGCGGTTCTCCTTGAGCTAGCGGCTAAACGCGGGGGTCAGAGCTGATTCTACAACCTACACCGCTCGCGCTTTGGAGGCGAAGGCGGGAGAGAGTGCGGCGGGCCGGCCGCGGGCGCCCCTTTCAGCGCGCGCCCCTCCATCCTTCCGATTCCGGGGTCACGAGGTTGATGACGGCGCCGCTGACGAAGCGGGCGGCCTCGGAACAAAGGAAGGCGGCGATTTCGCCGGCGTCCTGGGGACGGGGGCCGGCGCGGGCACGCCAGGCGTCGCCGCGGGCGAGGTCCGCGAGGGCCTCGTCGAGCTCGACGTAGGGGACCTCGCCCGGCGCGATGCCGTTCACCGTGATGCCGTGGCGGAACTCTTGCCGGGCCAGGGAGCGCACGAGCCAGTGGCGTGAAGCTTTGCCGAGCGGGTAGTCCAGCGGCCAGCCCTCGCGCCAGTCGTCGGCATCGAGGCCGCCGGTGAGGATGATCCGGCCCCACCGGCGCTCGCGCATCCCGGGCAGGACCAGGGGTATCAGGTAGAGGGCGGCATCGACCTCCTCGGCGAGGACGCGCCGCCAGTGCTCCGGTCCAGCCT
>DATLYJ010000126.1 GCA_035574915.1 Dehalococcoidia bacterium
GTTCCCGGGCAGCAGTATGTCCACGCCGAAGGGCTTGCTGGTCAGCTTGCGGATCTTGGCGCACTGCTCGTGGATCTGCTCCGGCCCGAGCCCGGCCGCGCCGAGGACACCCAGCCCGCCTGCCTCCGAGACCGCGGCAACAAGCTCCGCGAGCGCCGAGCCGCCGCTGCCCGCGCCCATGCCCGCAAGGATGATGGGGTACTCGATGCCGAGCATGTCGCAGAGAGGAGTGCGGAGGACGGGCCTGGCCATGTTCGGGCCTCCCTGGGGTTGGTGCCGAGATTCTAACCCTCGCACCCCCGTGCGACAACGCCGGGGGCCGCCATCCCACGAAGTTCTAGGCCAGCAGACTGCGGCTCTTCCGCCTCAAGTCAGCTTCTCCCGGCCCGGTATCTCTTCCAGCTCGATCAGCTGGTAGTCCGCCTCGTCAAGCGGCTCGTCCGTGCCCGGCTCCGGGGTCCGCACGCGCACCAGCTCGCCCCGCCGGAAGGCGTTGTACATCTCGAAGAGGTCGCGCTTGTGCGGCCGTTTCTTGCCGATCGGGCAGGCCGCCCAGGCCTCGTAGGGCTCGTCGCAGTAGCCCGTGCGGTGCTCACCGCATTTCGGCTGGATGTAGATCCCCAGCTCCGGGAAGCGGCGCAACACCTCGGCGCGCATCATCGCCACAACCTTGCGGAACTCCCACTGCGCCCGCGTGCACAGCCTGAGGTCTGCGATGTGCAGGAGTTCCAGGAAGTTCACCGTCACCTTGAAGTTGGTCTGCGTCGCGTTCGGCAGGACGAAGCGGGCGTCCTCCGCCGGCACGCCTGCCTGCACCATCTCGTCGTACAGGGCTGCCAGCCGGTCGTACTCCTGCTCGACCTTCGCTGCAAAGCCGCGGCGCTTCAGCGACTCCGGCATCACGTAAGGGAACTCGCCGCCCTTGAACGTGACGTAGCGCTGGCTCTGCTGCTCGAAGCTGATCCCCATGCGGTGCCGGACGAACTGGTGGCTGAACGCCCGCGACACGCCGGCGATCGCGAATTCGAACCACACCTGCTCCAGCGGCGAATTGTGCCCGACCTCCATGCGCTCCTCGATGAACTTGAGCATCTGCTCGCGCGTGATGCGCTCCTCCCGGATGCGCCGCTCGATGGTCGTCGGCCGCAGCGACGAGTACGCCACCCTGTACGCCAGGTACAGCGACTTGATCGGGTCCTTCGTGTAGTCGAGGAGCTTTACTTCGATCCCCCGCTGCGGCGGGCGGACTTCATGTGTTTCGTTCATGGCGGGGCCTCATGGCAGCAAAGTACGACTCTATTGTGACCCCCAGAGGATAGCCCCGAAAGGTGGCGGCGTGAATGGCCACGCCATGCCCTGCCGGCCGCGCACTCGTCGGCGCCGCAGACTGGGGTGCCACCCCGCGCATGCCCCGGCGACGACCGTCGCAACGAGAAATGCTGAACTGCTGAACTGCTGAACTGCTGAACGCGCGCTACCACATGCGCTGGTAGTCGAAGCCCTCGCGTCGCCGGCGCTGCCAGCGCTCCGGCTCCGGCAGCGGGATCAGGTGCGCCTGCGGGTGCGGCTCCCAGAGCCCGCAGTTCGTCGGCAGGTCCTCCAGGAAGGGGCCGATGCAGTCCTTGCCCTCGCGCACCGGATGCTGGCAGAGCATCACGATCGGTTCCGGCCGCCCCGGCTCGATCGTCCGCTTCAGCCACTGGCAGTGCACGGCCAGGTGCGGCCTGTCCTGGTTGCTCACCCGGGAATGATAGCATCGAGGCGGGCCAGCCCCGAAAACACCATTCCCCGGCGCGGCTCCGGCGTCGAAGCGACGCGCGAGCGGCCCTGATTCTTCCGGAAAACGGAGGGCGGCATGAGCGGTGAGATCAGCCCCGAGCGCTTTCACGAGTCGGGCGGCGCCGAAGACTGGCGGGTCGTCGGCGATGGCGCCTGCGCTTTCTTCCGCACGGCGTCGTTCGCGGCCGGCGCCCGGTTCGTGCAGGCCATCTGCGACCTCGAAGGGGTCGCAGACCAGAAGCCAGACATCGACCTGCGGTACGACGGCGTCACAGTGCGCCTGGTCACCAGCAACGAGAGCTATTACGGCCTGACCGAGCGCGACCTCGAGATGGCGCGGCGCATCTCGGCGCTGGCGAGGCAGCTCGGCCTCGCAGCCGACCCGTCCGCCGTGCAGAGCATCCTCATCGTCCCGGGCGCGCGCTCGGCGGCCGAGGTCATGCCGTTCTGGCAGGCCATCCTCGGCTACGAGCGCCGCCCGGACTCACCCGGGGAGGACCTTGTGGACCCCCGCAGGCGAGGGCCGGCGCTCTGGTTCGAGGACATGAGGGAGCCCCGGGCGGACGGCGGCGGCGCCGTGCACGTCGCCGTCTGGGTCCCCTACGAGCAGGCCGGACCGCGCCTCGCGGCGGCCCTCGCGGCCGGTGGCCGCATGGTGCGCGACACCTTCGCCCCGGCCTGGTGGACGCTGGCCGACGCCGCCGGCAACGAAGTCGACATCTCGACGACTAAAGGCCGCGCCTGAGCGGCAAAGCTCCTGCCCGGTGCCCGAACTTGAAGCGCCCCGCAGGCCTTCGGTTACAATAGCAGCGGCATTCCCCGATAGCTCAATCGGTAGAGCGGGCGGCTGTTAACCGCTAGGTTCGAGGTTCGAGTCCTCGTCGGGGAGCCATTCACCGAAGCCAAAACGCGGCGACCCTGGCAGGTCGCCGCGTTTACTTTACTTAGACCCTGACCCCGCGCATGGTTGCCGGGCCAGGATTCGAACCTGGACAAGAAGCTCCAAAGGCTCCTGTGCTACCGTTACACTACCCGGCAGGGCAAGGTTCGGCTCAATTATAGCCCTGGTACGAACGCCCTCGGCGCCGCCGCGAGCGCTCGCCCGTCTTCACCTCCGCCGCGTCGACACCCGGTAGCCGCAGGTCTTCCGGCGAAGCGCTGCGCACCTCCGCCGCCAGCGGCACGCATACGAGCGCGATGACGAGGCCCACCAGCATCATCTGGTGCGGCGGCGCAAAGACGATCGCCCGCAGGGTCATCGAAGGCTCAGTCAGCGCCAGCCGCGCCAGCGTCCAGACGAAGCCGAGCAGGAATACAGCCGGGCCAACGGCCAATAGTATCAGCGCCCGGCGCCGCGGTAGGTCTTCCGCCTCCATGGCGCGCATTATAGCCATATGCGGGAGCGCCCTCAGTCCGGCAGCGTCACGCGGAACGCGAACACCCCCGACTGCATGTCCGAGATGAAGACGCGGCCTTCGTGCACCTTCACGCCCCATGCGCCCTGGAAGGTCCGCCGCTCGTCGGCCGCCGGGACCGTGTCGAAGTGGGCGACCTCTCGCGGCCTGGCAGGGTCGCGCAGGTCCACGACACGCAGGCCGTCCAGGTAGTACGAGACGTAGGCGAAGTTGCCGACCACTTCCAGGTTGTGGATCGACGCGCCGCGACGCGTCTGGTAGCGGCCCACGACCCTCGGGCTCCCGAGGTCGGTGACGTCCAGCACCGTCATGCCCTGGTCAAACCCCTCGTCGTTGTGGGCGTAGTACAGCTTGCCGCCTACCTCGAAGGCTGCGCCGGAGTGGCTCAGGGTGTTCTCCCAGGTGATGGACCCGAGCAGCCGCACCGACTTCGCGTCCGTCAGGTCCACGATGAGCAGCCCGGACCGCAGCGACGCCAGGAAGCCGATGCGCTGTCCGCCTCGGTCTATCACGGTGATGTCATGGAAGCCGTCCAGCACGTCGGGCACGGGCCGGAGGTAGCGTCCGATTTCCCTTGGCGCCTCGGGGTTCGAGACGTCGATGATCCGCAAGTCGGTCGAGGGATGGGACTGGTTGACGGCGTACAGCGTGAGGCCGTCCCGGGACAGCGTCAGCGTGTGCACGTTGGTGAAGGCCTCGCGGCTGTTGTCGCCGGCGTCGACCATCACCTGCGCCGCGAGGCGCGGCGATGCAGGGTTGCGCACGTCGAAGACGACGACCCCGCGTGTCGTCGTAGCCACGTAGAGGTACCCGCCCCGCGCCGTCACCTCCTGCACCGCTGTCGGCCCGCGCCCGGCGGCGAGGTTCGCGTTCGCGATGCCCAGGCGGGCGCCGGTAGAGGCCTCCAGCAACTCCACGACGCCCGCGGAGTTCGGGGCGAAGACGACGCCGTCCGCAGCCCAGATGCCGGTGTTGATCGAGCGCTCGAAGGAGTTCGGCCTTCGCCACAGGAGCTCGACGTTGAGCGACGCGGGCTCGTCCCGCTCCTCGACGCGCAGCAGCCGCTCTCGGAGCACCTCACCGTCTTTCGTCAACTCGATGTCGAGCTTGTCGTCGTCGCGGATGACGGCGCGCAACCTGTTCCCTCCCCCTCCCGAACAAGAAGAGAACTCCCAGGCCGTCTCGCGCCGCTGGGGCGCGCATGCGAATGGCTCACCCCCGGCCTCAAAAGTCCAGGCATCCGTCTCCGGGTCCGGCCCGGGTATGACCCTGACCTCGAAGAAGGCAAAGGGGGCGCGGAAGCGCTTCAGGCCCCAGCGGCTGGGGCCGGCGCTCACCGGAGGCGCCGGCCGCGCCGCCGGCGTCGCGGTGGGCGTCAGGGCCGGCGGACTCGGCGGCGGCGTCCCGGCTTGTGGCGGTGAACTCGTCTTCCCGCTGCACGCCGAGAGCGCAAGGGCCAGGAGCAGGATGGCCGGCGTGGCCGCTGCGGGGGTCTTCACTGCGACCAGCCTAACCGGCCAGACAGCCGTGCGGAAAGCCCGCGGCGGGGTCTCGGCCAGACGAGGCGATCAGGCCAGGATCAGCAGGGCCGGGGTGAGAGCGAAGCAGGCGATGAAGGCCGCCATCCCTCTTCGGCTGGTCGATACATGGTGCGCAGCCCACAGGATGGCGCGCGTGTAGGGCTCGTAGGCCAGGCCCAGGACGGCGAGGGACAGCAGGCCGCCGGCAACCATCTCTGTGAAGACGATCGTGAAGGCGCGCGGCGAGTCCAGGAGCAAGGCGGCGAACATCGTATCGATCCAGGTCGCGACGTTCGCGCCCATGACGTAGGGAATGACCCGGTCGCGTCGCACGTAGCCCTTCAGGGCCAGCGGCACCAGGATCGTGACCGATAGCGAGACCGACAGCGTGATCAGCGTCACGAGGGACCCGAAGGCGAACATCGCGTACTTTTGCTGTAGCGCCCTCGACATCGCCTCGAACCGCCGTCCCGGCCGGTCGAGGTCGGGCAGGACGCGGTCGAACAGCGTGAAGCTCGCGACCAGCACGCCGGCCCCGGTGAGGAAGACCAGCCAGCGGCTCAGGTTCTCGCGCGCGCCGTCCACGGCGAAGCCTGAAAGAAAGTCGACAGCGGAGGTAAGGGCCACAGGGCTCTCGAAGCGGACGCCGTCCAGCAGCCCGCGGTCCAGAAGTACCAGCCCCACGGGCACCACGGGCAGCCAGAGAGTGAACGCCGTTAGCATGGCCACCACGCCGATGTATAGCCCGTCCGGGTTGCGGCGGCCGCGCACGTAGGAGATAAACCCTACCACGAGCACGATGAGGGACGCCCCGAGGCGGGAGCCGTTGATCATCGCGAACGTCTCGAGGTCGCTCGTGGCCCCGCCCGAGTACAGGCTCAGAGCCACCGCGGCGACGGGCGAGCCGCTCATGACGGCGTAGGCGCCCGCCCAACCGGCGCCGAGGTGGCCCGCGATGCCGTCCGCCGACAGCGAATCGAGGACCGGGCGCAGCCCGCCGGCGCCCGTCTTTATCAGCTGCAGCGCGACTACGAACAGCCAGACCGCTGCCAACACGATCGCGGCACGCAGCGCCCCGGCGAGGACAGCCCGTCTTACAAAGGCGAGGTCGCGCAGGGCAGGTCTTGCGCCGGCCGCGAGTGCCCCCGCGCGCTCCGCCGTTCGCGCCTCATCGGACGGCATGGCGTCCGCGCGCTCCACCGGCTATCCGCTCCGGTAGGCGTCGATCAGGACCCGCGCGACCTCGGGCCGGCTGAACTCCGGGGGCGGCATCTCCCCCTTCGAAAGCATCTCGCGCACCCGCGTGCCGCTCAGGGAGACGTGGTCCTCGTCCGGGTGGGGACAGGTCTTGGCCGTGGCCATGGAGCCGCAGTTGCGGCAGAAGAAGCTGTTCTCGAAGAACATCGGCGTGATCCCGAGGTCGTCGGGGCCGAACTCCCGGAAGATGTGTTGCGCGTCGTAGGTGCCGTAGTAGTTGCCAACGCCGGCATGGTCGCGCCCAACGATGAAATGCGAGCACCCGTAGTTCTTCCGCACGATGGCGTGGAAGATCGCCTCCCGTGGGCCCGCATAGCGCATCGCGGCGGGGTTCACCGACAACAGCACGTGGTCAGCGGGGTAGTAGTGCTTCAGGAGGACCTCGTAGCAGGCCATGCGCACGTCCGCCGGGATGTCCCCGGCCTGCGTCTCCCCGACGAGGGGGTGCAGCAGCAGCCCGTCCACGATCTCCATCGCGCACTTCTGGATGTACTCGTGCGCCCTGTGCACGGGATTGCGGGTCTGGAAGCCGGCCACTGTCCGCCAGCCGCGCTCGCGGAACGCGGCCCGCGTCTGCGATGGCTCCAGCCGGTACGCCTGAAAGTCGTCATGAGGCACGCGGCGAAACAGGCGCACGGGTCCGCCGAGCAGCACCGGCGCCTGGGCATACACCGCGGCCACGCCGGGGTGCGCCTCCTCTGTCGTGCGATAGCAGAGGCGGGCCTCCTCCTCTTTGTCGTAGTCGAACGCCTCGCGCACCTCCATCACGGCGTAGGCGGCGCCGTCCGTGTCCGTCAGAGTGATGAGCTTGCCTTCCGCTTCGCGGGCGAACGCGGGCTCGGCCGGCAGAACGACAGGCAGCGACCAGGCGAGGCCGTCCGGCAGGTGCATGTCGCGGACAACGCGCACGTAGGCTTCGCGCTCCATGAAGCCGGTCAGGGGGCTGAAGCCGCCGACCGAGAGGAGTTCGAGGTCCGACAGCGTCCGCGCCGAAAGCGCGAGCCGGCGCAGAGACGCCGCCTGCTCCTCCAGGCGCCGCGCCTCGTCGCCTTCGGCGATCAGGTCTACGAGGGTGCCGCCGTGCGGCGGTATCAGTCCGTCTTCCATGGATGACTCCCGGCGTTCATGGTGCGGCGGGTCGC
>DATLYJ010000127.1 GCA_035574915.1 Dehalococcoidia bacterium
GCGTCCAGCCCAGCCGCGCCCGCCGCGACGCCGCGCCGGCGCCAGCGCGACGCGGGGGCCGCCCCCGCCGCTAAGACGAAAGGAGGCGGGCGCTTGCCCGCCTCGTCGTGAAGTTGACTTGAGGTGACCTAGTTTTTCCGCTCGTGCAGCGGCACGTACTTCTGGTTCATCGGCCCGACGTACTTGAGAAGCGGGCGGATGAGCATGTTGTTGTCGTACTGCTCGAGGATCTCGATGCACCAGCCGGGCACGCGGCCGATGGCGAAAATCGGCACGAACATGTCTTCCGGGATGCCCAGCAGGTGATACACGGAGCCGGCGTAGAAGTCCACGTTCACGTAAATACCGCGCGACTGGTAGCGCTGCATCTCCTGCTCGACAACCTGTAGCAGCTTGTACCACTCCTCGTGGCCGAGCTTCGCGCCCAGGATGCGCGAGCGCTCGCGCATGTGGCGGGCGCGCGGGTCCTCGGCGCGGTAGACGCGGTGGCCGAAGCCCATGATCCGCTCGCCGCGGTCCAGTCGCTGGCGGATGTACTCCGCCGCCCGCTCCGGCGTGCCGATCTCGAGCGCCATCTTCATCACGGCCTCGGCGGCGCCACCGTGAAGCGGCCCCTTGAGCGTGCCAATCGCCGTCGTGATCGCCGAGTGCATGTCGCTGAGGGTCGAGGCCGTCACGCGCGCGGCGAAGGCGGAGGCGTTCGCGCCGTGCTCGGCGTGCAGGAGGAAGTCGAGGTCCATCGCCTCGACCGCCTCCGGGCTCGGCGTCTGGCCCGTCATCATGTACAGCCAGTTCGCCGCGTGGTCGAGGTCGTCTCGAGGCTCCAGCGGCTCCAGGCCCCGGCGTACGCGCTCATGTGCGGCGACGATGGTCGGCACCTGCGCCGTCAATCGCTCCGCCTTGCGCAGGTTCGCTTCGCGCGACATGTCCTCGGTGTCAGGGTCGAAGGCGGAAAGGGCGGAGACTCCGGTGCGGAGGACGTCCATCGGGTGGGCGTTTTGCACCAGCCGGATGACCTCGATGACCTGCTTCGGCAGGCCGCGCTGGGCCTTGAGGCGCTTCTTGAAGCTGTTCAGCTCCTCCTCAGTCGGCAGGTCACCGTGGAGGAGCAGGTAGGTCACCTCCTCGAAGGAGGAGTTCGCAGCCAGGTCGTGGATGTTGTAGCCGCGATAGAGGAGGATGCCCCGCTCACCGTCGATGTAGCTCGACTCCGTCGTGTCGAGGACTACGTCCTTTAGCCCGCGGGCAAGAGTGTCGTTCACTGCGTCCTCCGAAAAAGTGACCTTAGCCCAGCAAAATACCCTGGAGTGCCCAGGGTAAGGAGTACGTGGTGGGGACCGCTGGGCTCCAACCCTGGAGCCACGGGGATTATATCACCCGATACGAATAGCGAGTAGCGATAGGCGTAAGGAATCGGCCCTGCTACGGCCGGCGCCGGGCAGACCACGCTTTCCGCGCCAGGTGCGTCCGGTCCAGCCTCGCGGTCGCATCCCTGATCACGGGATCTCTCGCGGGTATAAACCCGGCCCGCCTCCTGCCGAAACTGATCCTTGACGGTTATGGAAGCGCCGTCCTTTGGAGCCCGAGTGGAGGAACAGGGATGCAGGTGACAGCGGACGTCAAGTGCTACTACTGCGGCCACGTCAGCGGCCAGATTATCGGGCCGAAGAACGCGCCGCTAAGGGTGAGCAATTTCGTGCCCCGGCCAGGCTACACCGGCGAGCGGCCGCGCCCGGGCGACCGTCTGCGCTGCGAACGCTGCCGGGGCCCCGTGTATCTCGAAGACGTGTCGCCCCTGACGATCGGCGTGTCCAACGTCGCCAGCCTCATCGCCTACAAGCGAGAGAAGGCCCTCAAGCTCAAGAAGAAGGCGAAGTCGACGCGCGTCGCCTGACCGGAGCCCTCTGAGAAACGAAGCGGCCGGGCATGATGCCCGGCCGTCGCCGTTCCTGTCCTGCCGCCTTAGCGTACCGTGAACGTCCCCGTCATCGTGTCCGGGTGGACGTCACAGCGGAAGAAGAAGCTGCCGGCGCGCGGAGGTGTGAAAGTCAGGGTGCGGCTGGCCACGCCCGCAAAGAGCTCGCCGACCGACTGGTTGGGCACGAGCGCCTGGGTAGCGCTCCGGCTCGTGTAGAAGGCGATGTTGTGCAGCACGCCCGCGTCCTGATTGTCCAGCGTCACCGAAAAGGGGGCGCCGGCATTCGCCGTAAGGGAGCGCTTGTCGAACTGCAGGTTGCGCGCCACAACCGTCACCGATACCGGCCCGCCGCCGCCACCGCCGCCTCCGTCGGCGGCACCGTCCGTCGCCGCCGCTTCGTCGCTCTTGATGAGCTGCGCGCCGCCCCACAGGGCGAGCGAGAAGACGATGAACGAGACCACCATCAGCGGCACGCCAAACTTGACGTTGTTGGGGACCTGCGGCATTCTCCCTCCTCGGCTCGGCGGACGTCCCGCCTAGGTGAACCTCACGAACTGGTCCAGCATCATCGCGATAAAGATAAGCGCCAGGTAGGTTAGGGAGTAGCGGAAGAGGGCCATCGCCGCCTTGGTTGTCGCCTGCCGCATCTGCTGCCAGGCCAGCCACAGGAAGACCGCCCCCAGCGCCAGGGCCGCGGCCACGTAGAAGACGCCGACGTCCCCGGTGAGCGCCAGGCTCAGCGTCGCGGCTACCGTGGCGACGGCATACACCAGGCTGCGGCGCCGCGCCTCGACCGCGCCCTTCGTGACCGGGAGCATGGGGACGCCTGCGTTCCGATAGTCGGACGTGTAGCCGATGGCTAGCGCCCAGAAGTGCGGCGGCGTCCAGAGGAAGACGATCGCGAACATGATTAGCGGCGCCGCGTCCAGGGAGTTCGTCACGGCAGCCCAGCCACAGAGCGGCGGCACCGCCCCGGCAGCGCCGCCGATGACGATGTTCTCGACCGTCGAGCGCTTCAGCCAGAGCGTGTAAACGAAGACGTAGAACAGGATCGCGCTCACCGCGAGCGAAGCGGTCAGCAGGTTGACGGCCGCCCACAGGAAGACGAAGGCGATGACACTCAGCGAGACCCCGAAGATCAGCGCGCGCTGCGGCGGGATCTGACCAGAGGGGATCGGGCGCCGCCGTGTGCGGCGCATGATCGCGTCGATGTCGCGGTCGAGGTAGCAGTTGATGGCGTTGGCGCCTCCAGCCGCGACGGCGCCCCCGGCGAGGGTGGCGATTGCCAGCCAGGGGTCAGGGAACCCGCCCGCGGCGACGAACATCGCCGGCAGCGTCGTCACCAGCAGGAGCTCGATGATCCGCGGTTTGGTGAGCGCAATGTAGGCGCCGATAGTCTGCCGAAGGCCGGCGATCTGCACGCCGGCGGTCGCGATGGGCGCCGCGGGCGCGGTCATCGTGCCAGCCTCGCCAGGTCGCCCGCGGGCGCGCCTGCCGGCCGCTGGACATCGAGGGCCTCGTGCAGGCCGAAGATGCGGATGTTCAGGTAGGCCAGGATGCCCCAGAGCGCCGTGCCGACGCCCAGGTGGGCGATCTGGGCCAGGTCAGCGACCTGCGTCCAGATGTTCGCGGCGCCCACGAGCACCTGGGCTACGTAAACGCCGAGGGCGCTGGTAGCCAGAAGCCGTAGCTCCGCCCCGCTGCGCGCTGCCACGAACGCAAGCCAGATGAGCGAAACGCCGAGCGCGGCGGCCAGCAGCCGGTGGATGAAGACGAGCTGCACCGAGGTCAGCGAGAGGTCGGGCACGATCTCGCCGTTACACAGCGGCCAGCCGCTGCAGGCCAGGCTGTAGTCTGCCCCGGCCACGTAAGCACCCAGGAGCATGGTCGCGAGAGTCAGGCCCGAGGCGGCGACTGTAAAGGCCACCACGCCGGGGCCGACTGTCGGCAGACGGATGCGCAGGTCCTGGGCCACGGCCGCGACGGTGATCAGCACCAGGAGGGCGAAGAGCGTCAGCGCCGTCGCCAGGTGCACGGTGACGATCTCCGGCGGCAGCTCCTGGATCACCGTGATCCCTCCCAGGCCGCCCTGGACCAGCAACAGCACGGCGGTCGCGGACGCCGGGTACCAGATCGACCTCACGTGGCGGTAGGACTTCCAGGCCCAGGCGGCAATGGCAAACACCATCAGGCCGGCCACGGATGCGACGAGCCGGTGGGTGTATTCGATGAGCGTGTGCTTCTCCCACTTGGGGATGAAGCTACCGTGGCAACGGGGCCAGTCTGGACAACCGAGGCCCGAATCCGTGGCCCGCACCGTGCCGCCGATGACGATCAGCACGAAAACGAGCGCCGTAGTTGCGATGCACAGGCGCTGGAATCCGGTCATGAAGTGCCGAGAAGTCTAGAGGGATGCATTGCGTCCCGCCGGCCGCCTTGTTCAAGACACAGGCGTCGGCCACGCGGTTTGTGACGCGACGCTCAAAGGCAGCCTATGGCCACCCCCCGATTGAGTCAAGGGCGGACGGCGCCTTCAGGCGCCGGTCCCGCGGCCCGGAAGGAGCCCGATTTGCTCCTGGCAGCCAGGCTTGCGCTAGCCGTTGCCGCCTTCCTTTTCGCGGTCACGGCCTCCTCTTGCGGCGGCGATGACACGGCTGCGAGCGCCCACAAGCCGCCGCCCGGCGAACCCGTGGTCCTTGCGCCGACCGCCACCCTCGTACCGGCGCCGCCGCGCGCTGCCGCTCTCCCGCCCGTCGAGGCTGCCACAGCCCGGTTGCTAGCAGCACGCGGATTCCGCGCCGCAGTCGTCACGGACACGCCGGGCGGCGACCGCATCACCGGGGAGTTCGCCTTCGCCGCACCGGACCGGATCCATGTCAGGGTGACCAGCAGCGTCCCCTTCGAGGTGATCATCATCGGCCGCGCCCGCTACGTGAAGGCCGGCGGGCCCTGGCAGGCAGCCGAGCCAAGCTTCCTGCCCTTCTCGGTCGACGAGGTCATGGCGCGGCTCCGCGACGCGGCCGGCGCCGGCGGTTTCAGCCCGGCCGGAGCCGGTAACGGCTGCTCGCGATACCAGTCGTCCGCCGCGGAGTTCTGTCTGGCCGACGATGACCTCGTGCGCACGTTCACCTACCACGATGGCCCCACGCGCGTCGAGGTCACGTTCCAAGACATCGGCGCCGCCATCGAAATCCGCGCTCCTTGAGTTAGCTGCGGCGGGAGTTGTAGAACTCGACCTGCCAGCGCCACTCCAGGTGGTCATCGGCGTTCCACCACGACAGCAAGATGCCGACCTCGCCGCCTGGGAGCAGGACCGGCCGGCCATAGTCGGCTTCGGTCGGCCAGATGTCTTCGCGAGTGATCCTGTCGCCTTGACGGGTGAGACGGCACATCGGCGACTCCAGCGTGCGTGCCAGTTGCCGGCCATACGCCAGGCGCCGGCCGTCGCGAGAGCTCACTTCGACGGTGATGATGTCGGGCACAGCGTGGGCCAGGAGGACGTCCGTCGGGTCCAGCATGCCCCGCCCGAC
>DATLYJ010000128.1 GCA_035574915.1 Dehalococcoidia bacterium
TTCACGCGTTCCTGGATCGCCTCCTTCGCTCCGCCGTTCTCGTCCCAAGCGAGCGAGGGCGGCAAAACCAGCAACGTAAGGGACTTCTGCTCCGGAAGGTCCTCCGCTGGGTTGACGATCACACGCCACGTCGCGCCCGCCAGCGCTCCCTTCTGCGACTCAGCCCGGAGATCTTCGAGGATCTCTTCCCCGAAGTTCTCCTTCGCGCTCTGCTGGCGGTACTGGACGACCAGTTTGTTCAGCGTCGGCTTCGTGCCGAACCAGTAGCGCTTCCCGAGGCTTCCAGCCGTCGCCGTGTGGAGGTAGAAGCAGCGGTTCTCCAGCTCCAATAGGGCACCATCCGCATAGTTCCAGTTCAGGCCCTCACGGGAGCATGCCAGCTTCAGGTCCTTCGAGCTGAAGCCGCTCCGGCCGCTCTGTCCACCGAACGAGCCGAGAAGAATCGCGGACGCCAGCCCCTGCCCGATGGCCTCGGTCCGGTAGTCGCCGCCGCGTTCCTCGTCGAAGATGCCGGCATTGGATCGGTCCCCCATGACGTCGGCCGCCGCGACGGACTGATACGCGGGCCCCCACAGGCGTGTCAGCGCCGCCTGCAGCGCATCGACAGACCAGCGCACATGGCACGGCTGGATCAGGTGCTGCGTCTCAGTGTTCCCTTGCCGGCGCTTCCAGAGGTCGCCGACGATGCTCGCGAGCAGGCGCAGCACGCCGCGCGTCCGCTGGAAGTCGGGGTGGCTGCCCCAGCGGGTGTAGAGGGCGTCGATGAGCAAGGGATGGAACGGATAGGCGCGCTGAAGCTGCTCGCGGTACGTGTTCTTAGCGGCCTCCGAAGGCACTTCGCCGGCGTGGGCCGCGTACATCGCCTGATAGACCTGGGCAACCTTCTTGGGATAGTCCGGCTCGCTTTCCGGCGCGATGGACTCGAACAGGCGGGCGCGGACGACCTCGTAGATCTCCTCGTCCGCGACGGGCTTGACGTCGGCCCCGAGGCGCTGGAAGCGCTTTTCCAATGCCACGAAGGCTTCCTGACCCTTCTCGCTCTGGGCGACCTCGTACTTGCTCGCCGGGAGAGTAGCGACTACGACGGCCCCCGGCACCTGCTGCACGGACTCGGTCAGCTGCTGGACGAACGAGACGGTTTGATCGGCGAGGCTCGTGTCGCCGACCGGCACGGCGGCCGCGCCCACACAGTAGTCGGCCAGCTCGTCCAACAGAATAAGGCAGGGCGATGCGGCTTGCAGGATCTCGAAGAAGAGCCCCTGCGGGACCCTCTGGCTCTCGTCGTTCGCCCGCACGCGCTCGTAAAGAGCCTTCCCCCCGAGCTGGTACGCCAACTCGCCCCACACGGTGCGCAGGTGAACGCCGGCTTCGACCTTGCGTCCCTGGGTCGCGTCGCAGGTCTGGTTCGTGAAGACGGCGACGCCCTTCACCTTTTCGGGAAGTCGTCCGCCGATGGCCTTTCGAAGGAGCTCCGCGTTAGGCGACCCCTTCAGCCGATCCGAATGTTTCGCGAGGTGCCACAGGGCCACGAGCGTGTGCGTTTTGCCGCCGCCGAAGGCCGTCTGGAGACTAATGATGCGGTCTCCGGTTTCGCCGCCGCCCCTTAGCGCGCCCGCGACCCGATTCAGCACGGTGGACAGCCCCGTGGTCACGTACGTCTTGCGGAAGAACTCCTCGGGATCGAGGTAGACCTCCGGGGCCGTGCCCTGGACGACCGCCCAGACGTTGGCTGCGAAAACGGCCTCGGCGAGACGTCCTTCGCGGATGTCCTCATGCGGCGTCGCAACGGCATACCACGGCTTGAGGGTATCGCTCATGATTGCTTTTCACCTCGTTCGTCGAAGGACAGTTCCCGCTGCGCGTCCCTGTATGCCGTGCGCTTGCCCTCCGTGCGGAGAGTCTGACGCTCGCCGAGCAAAGCGTTGACCAGCTTCCAGTCCTCCAGATCGCGGGGGAGGACCTCGAAGAGCGCCTGCGCCAGCTTCCAGAACGGGCCGTCTTCTAAGAGGTCGCGTTCGCGGAGATACCTGATCAGGTCCTTACGCTTCTCCTCCTTCCAGAGGAGCATACTGTGATGGAGCGCATCGATGTGCGGCGGGTTCTGATCGATCCCCAGTCCTCGACGGCTCGCGCGGTCTCCGAGAAGCGCAAGGCGGCACTTGGAACCGTCCACCACGAAGATCCCGTGCCCGCGAGCCACCTCCATGGCGTTGTCCTCGTCTCCGCCGATCTGCACCACCAACCGGGCGTCGTCCCACGCCTGTTCCGCCGTGCCGTAGAGGTTCGCCCAGACGTAGTAGAGGGTCGAGAGGTTGTCCCCGCGGAACTCGCCGGCGATGGCGTCACGCGCGGCCTGCTTGGCGAGTTCCAGGAGTTCGGGAATGCCAACGGGGGTCCCGTCAGCCTTCTCCACACGCTCGTATTTGCCGAACACGCCCACGGCCGGGCCGTAACAGGCAACGATGACATCGGCGCCCCGGAAGCCGTAAGACCAGAAGCGTTTGACGGATTGCTGGACAACCTCCTCGATCTCCCGGCGTACCTGTTTGAACGCGGCCGCGCTGCCCACCACGCGCGGCCTGCAGACCACGGTGATCGAGGTCTCGAGGGCCGCCGAGTTGAGGCCTCGCATCCGGTTCTTGAGCTCCATCTCGATGGGCCAGGTGGCGTCGATCGTGAGCCCTGCGGCAAACAGGCTGTGGATGAGCGCGGTCCAGGCCTGTGTCTCCTGGTGGGCGAAGACGACGCTCATCACACCGTCCGGGCGGCAGGCGCGCCTCGCCTCTCTGAACACGGCGGCGAGCTTCTCCGAGAAGTGCCGGTCCGCCACCTCGGCGCTTCCTCCGTGGCGGTGCCTGAGGGCCGTCGCCTCGTCCTCCTTGGGCACCTGCGGGGTGACGAACGCCTCCGGGATCTCCGCCGCGAGTCCGCGCTTGAGCCACACGTAAAAGAAGTCGGAGAGGTCGGCGTAGGCCGCTTCGTCGAAGTAGGGCGGGTCGGTGACGACGACGTCCGCCTCACCGTCGGCGAGGGCGAGGCGCGCGCCATCGCCGCGCAGGACGCGGGCAGCCGGCAGCGGCGCACTCTCGCGCCGGAGGAAGTGCATGATCCAGTCGAGCTGGTTTGCGAAGCCCCCGGTGACGTCGGAGAACGGATTGGCCTCGGGGTAGTCCCATTTCATGGGCAGCCGGGCGCCGTCGAAGGGGGTCTCCATTTTCTCGCCTTTCACGTTCCACCGACCCACGGAGGACATGCGACCCGCGTTCCGGCTCACCCACAACCCCAGGTACACCGCCACGGCGCGGCGATAATCCTCGTCCGCGATCTCGCGCCGCATGGCCTCCAGCGCCTCGTGGAGGCACGCGACGAAGGTCTGCACAGCCACGAGCTGCCGGGGGTTGAAGAGTGAGCCCCAGGTCTTCAGGCCGTAGAGGTGGACGCGAATTCCCGTCGAGTTGGCCACGTCGTCGGCGCCCTCGGCGTTGATCTCGGGCAGGATCATCTCCCCCGGCCGTTCTACCTCGATCTTCGCCGCCTTCCGGAAGGCGGCCAGGTCCGTCTCCTCGACCGGCCGGTAGTCCTTGCCGTCTTTTCCCTCGACGATCACCGCCACCATCTGCTCGCCCATCCGGCCATCGCAACCGGCGGCGCGCACCGCAGCGACGGGCGTCACCTGGTCGCAGTACGGGCAGCGGACGTTGCCCTTCTTGAGCATCGTCCCCTCGGTACGTCGGATCTCCTTGCCGCGCGCGATGCCGAAGCGGACGCTCTTGCGCTCGCCGTCCACGTCCATGACGAGCGCAACCTTCTTGTCCTCCTTGTCGCAGACGAGCAGGCTCTTGAGGAGCGGCATCTCCCCCCGGCAGGCGGGATTGGCGCAGGGCACGGTCCGCGCCCAGAGGTAGCCGACTACCGGCCGGCCGGCCTTTCCCGGCGGGTACAGATGCCCGGTTCGCTCCCGCGCTCGGTCGAGAATCCACCGGGCCCACCGCTCGACGTCGTGGGCCAGCACGTTCGGCACCTCGATCTCGCGCTCGACGGTCCTTCCGAACTCCTCGACCACGACGGTGCGGCGGCCCGGTCTCCCGAAGCGCTGCGGAAACTCACACGTCCCTCGCAGGATCAGGTACGCGACCGGGTTGTAGTCGTTCGCGATCGGCTCCGCGCCGAGGCGCCCGGCCTCGAGCGGGATCGCGCCGCCGCCCGCGAAGGGATCGAGCACGCGCGGTGCCCGGCCGCCGTGCGCTACCCGCACCAGCTCCCGCGCCACGCGCAGTGCGGCCTGCCCCTGCGGGTTCTCCGGGTCCGAGGTCTCCCACTTGACGAGCGAGCGATCGTCGAGGAGCCGATCCGGCTTGGGCTCTCTGCCGCTCTTGCCGCGCTCGAACGCGAGCGCCTCCGGCGACCACTTGGCGATGAACATCAGGAGCCGGTTGCGCAGTGTGTCCGGCATGCCCTCGTAAGGTAGGTACGGGTCCTCGTCGCGCCGGTGCTCCCGCCCGCGCACATAAGACTTGAGCTCCGACGGCACCT
>DATLYJ010000129.1 GCA_035574915.1 Dehalococcoidia bacterium
ATCGGGAGGCGCTCTGTCATCCGTGGATTTGTGCCCTTCGGCACTTCACAGAATATTCCCCTAGGACTAGGGTCATCAGCGCCGGGAGGACGCCGCGAATCGCCGATACGCGTCCCGTGGTGGCCGACCGCTCATCGGTTCGGGAGACGCGGGGGAGGCGCTAGGGTGGTTGCGATGTTCCTTCGCCGCCCGCTCGACCTCGACCGGCAAGTCCTGCCGACGGGACAGGTCTACATCATCCCCGACCGCTGCAAGGGCTGCCGCTTCTGCATCGAGTTCTGCCCCGAAGACGTTCTCCGTGAATCCGAAGCCATGAACGCGAAGGGGTATCACTACCCGGTAGTGGCCGAGGGCCGGGAAGAGGCGTGTGTGAACTGCGGTTTCTGTCGCCTCATCTGTCCCGAGTTCGCGATCTACGCCGAGCCGACGGAGGCGTTCGCGTGAAGGTGACGCAGAAAGCTCCGGCGGTGCTGACCGGACGTCATTTCATGAACGGCGACGTCGCGTGCGCCGAAGGAGCGCTCGCGGCGGGATGTACGTTCTTCGCCGGCTACCCCATCACGCCGTCAACCGAGATCGCCGAGCGAATGGCGCAGCGGCTGCCCGAGGTGGGCGGAATCTATATCCAGATGGAGGACGAGCTGGCGTCGATGAACTGTGTGCTGGGAGCGGCCTGGGCCGGCCGAAGGGCGATGACCGCCACCTCTGGTCCGGGATTCACCCTGATGCAAGAGAACATAGGGCTCGGGATCATTACCGAGACGCCGTGCGTCGTCGTCAACGTCCAGCGCGGCGGGCCCTCCACCGGCCTCCCCACGCTCCCAGGCCAGGCGGACGTCATGCAGGCGAAGTGGGGCTCGCATGGCGACTACGAGGTGATCGCGTACGCGCCCGCCTCGCCGCAAGAGATGTTCGACCTGACGGTCAAGGCGTTCAACGCGGCCGACACCTATCGACTGCCTGTGTTCGTGCTGGCCGACGAGGTGGTGGGCCACATGACGGAGCGAGTCGTCATTCCCGACGCCTCGGCGATCCCGCGGGCGGAGCGCCCTCAGCCGCCGTTCCCACCCGGCGAGGGGCTTCTCTACCAGCCGTTGGACGGCGCACTGGTTCCGCCGATGCCTCCGGTGGGAGAAGGCTATGCCATTCACGCGACGGGCCTCACCCACGACGAGCGCGGATATCCGGCCACGAGCGCCGAGGTGCACGACCGGCTCGTTCGCCGGCTGAGAGACAAGATCCTTCGCAACGCCGACCGCATCATCGAGTATGAGGAGTATTTGATGGACGACGCAGACGTTTGCGTCGTCTCCTTCGGGTCCAGCGCTCGGTCAGCCCGCCACGCGGTCAACGCGGCGCGGAAGCGCGGAATCCGCGCCGGGCTCCTGCGGCTGATTACCGTCTGGCCGTTCCCGGGAAGCCACATCGCCGTCCTTTCGGAACGTGTCAAGGCGTTCGTGGTGGCTGAACTCAACCTCGGGCAGGTGGAGACCCAGGTGCAGCGGTTTTCGACGCGGCCGGTGTTGGGCGCCCACCATGGGGGCGGGGAGATGCTGACGCCCGAGGCCGTGCTGAACGCGATCGAGGAGGCGAGCTGATGGCTCCCGCCGAGCGCATCGCGGACGCGCATCCACTCGACCGGCTGCTCCGGTCGGACCGGCTGCCGCACATCTGGTGTCCAGGCTGCGGTCTCGGCCCGATTATGAACTGCTACGTTCAGGCGATGCTCGACTCCTCCATCCCGCTCGAACGGCACGTCATCGTCTCGGGAATCGGCTGCACCGGCAGGGTGCCCGGGTACGTGAACATCGACTCCTTTCACACCACGCACGGCCGCGCCATCCCCTTCGCCACCGGGCTCAAGCTGGGGAATCCCGACCTCGAGGTGACCGTGTTCAGCGGCGACGGCGATCTGTTCGCCATTGGAGGAAACCACATCCTCCACGCGGCGCGGCGGAACATCGACCTCAATGTGATTTGTGTGAACAACTTCAACTACGGGATGACCGGAGGACAGCTCGGCCCCACGACACCCAGGGGCGCCATCACGTCGACGACGCCCTACGGAAATCCTGAGGAGGCTCTCAACCTCGTGCACCTCATGGCGGCCCTGGGAGCCGTGTACGTGGCCCGTTGGTCCGCGCTGCACGTGCGGCAGCTCGAGCGGTCCATCGCGCGGGCCTTCGAGAAGCGTGGGTTCACGTTCATCGAAGTGCTCTCGCCCTGCCCCGTCGGCTTCGGAAGGCCCAACGAGCTCGGTGAGGGTCTCGACGAGATGCGGCTGTACCGGCTGGAGTGTGTCGTGGACGACGACGCCGACCTGGCGGACTGCGCCATCGACCTGCGCGCCCATCGGCCCCTCGTGCTCGGGGAATTCGTGGACATCGAGCGCCCCGTCTACGGCGAGTGGGAGGCCTGAGGATGCGTCGGGAGATTCGGTTCGCCGGATTCGGAGGACAGGGCATCATCCTCGCGGGTCTCGTCACCGGACGGGCGGCGGCGCTTCACGACGGGCGCGAGGCCATCGTCACCCAGTCGTACGGCCCCGAAGCGCGGGGAGGCGCTTGTTCCGCTCAGGTCGTCCTCGACGACGCCCCCATTGACTATCCAATGGTCACGCGGCCGGACGTGCTGGTCGTCATGTCGCAAGAGGCGGCGCAGCGGTACACCGCGGACCTGGCCGATGATTGCGCCGTCCTCATCGATCGCGACCTGGTGGAGCTGCGTCCGCAGCCCGGCTGGAAGCTGTACGCCATCCCGGCGACGGCCCTCGCGGAACGCCTCGGCAATCGAATGGCGGCCAACGTCGTGATGCTGGGCTTCTTCACCGCGGTCACGAACCTCGTGAGCCGCGAGGCGATGGAGGCCGCAGTCCGGGAGTCCGTCCGGGAGCGGTTCATCGAACTGAACCTGCGGGCCTTCGATGCAGGGTATCGGTACTACCGCGAGGAGGCCGCGTCGTGAGCGACACCGTTCTGGTCATCGGCGGGGGCATCGCGGGCGTCCAAGCTGCGCTCGACCTGGCGGACGCTGGCGCGCGGGTGGTCCTGGTCGAAGCCAGCCCGGCCATCGGCGGCAAGATGGCTGCCCTCGACAAGAACTTCCCGACGTTGGATTGCTCGATCTGCATCGAGGCGCCCAAGCTCTCCGAGATCGCTGAACATCCCAACATCGAGGTTCTCGCGCCGGCCGAGCTCATCGCCTTCGAAGGCCAACCGGGAGACTTCACCGCCCGCATCCGCGTCCGGTCGCGCTTCGTGACCGACGAATGCACGCGGTGCAACTTGTGCGTGGATGCTTGTCCTGTCGTTCTCCCGAACGAGTTCGACGTGGCGATGGCTTCGCGGAAGGCCATCTACACGCCGTTTCCGCAGGCGGTCCCCGGCGCGTACATCATCGACATCGATCATTGCTTGAATGACCCGCCTAACTATCTGCCTTGCGGGCGTTGCATGGACGCGTGCGCGCCTCGTGTCATCGACTTCACGCAACCGCGGGAGCGGGTCGTGGAGCGCCGGGTGGGCGCGGCGATCGTGGCCACCGGGTTTGAACTCATCGATCCTGGCTTGCTGCGCGCGTTCGGGTACGGTAAGCACCCCGACGTCCTCACGTCGCTCGAGTTCGAACGCATGCTGACGTCGGCCGGTCCGACGGGCGGCGACATCGTGAAGCCCTCCAACGGGGAACACCCCGAGCGCATGCTGTTCGTCCTGTGCGTGGGTTCGCGGGATGTGCGCTTCTACAGATATTGCTCTCGCTTCTGCTGCATGTACTCCGTCAAGGAGGCGTTCCAGGCTCGCGACCACGGAGTGCCGGATGTCAGCGTGCTGTACATGGATTTGCGGGCGTACGGCAAGGGCTTCGACGCGTTCGTGGACCGCACGCGCGAGCATGGCGTGCGCTTCATCAGAGGCCGCCCTGCGAGCGTCGAGCCGGCCGGGGAACGCATCCTCGTCCGGTACGAGAACACGGACGAGGGACGGGTGGAGACCTCTGAGGTCGACATGGTGGTGCTCGCCACCGCGGCGCGTCCGCCCGAGGGGCTCGAGCGCCTCGCCGGGCTGCTGGGGATCGCCCTGGCGGAGGATGGGTTCGTGGCGGCGCGCGAGGAGGCGGGCGGGCTCATCGTGACCAGCCGGCCAGGGATCTACGCCGCGGGCTGCGCGACCGGCCTCAAGGACATCCCGGACAGCGTCTCCGAGGCCGCCGGAGCCGCGGCCGCGGCGCTGACCCACATCGACGAACGGCACTGGCCGGAGTTCGAGATGGTCGACCCCCAGGACGACCTCGACACCGCACGTATCGGTGTCAACGTCTGCCATTGCGGCAGCAACATCGCCGGCGTGGTCGACATCGCGGCGGTGGTCGAGGCGGCATCGCGCATGGAGGGCGTGGTCTACGCCGGCTCGTCGATGTTTTCCTGCGCGGGTACCACTCAGGCGGAGATCGCCCGGCGCCTCCGGGAAGCGAGAGCGAACCGGGTGGTCATCGCCGCCTGTTCGCCCAAGACGCACGAGGCCACCTTCCGCCGGGTCATGTTGAAGGCCGGCCTCAATCCCTACCTCCTGGAAATGGCGAACATCCGCAACCAGGACTCGTGGGTCCACAAGCAGAGCCGGGAGGAGGCGACGGCGAAGGCCATCGACATGGTGCGGATGGCGGTCGAGAAGGCACGTCGTCTAGCGCCGCTTACGGCCACTCATCAGCCCGTCGTCCAGAAAGCGCTGATCATCGGCGGCGGCGTCGCCGGCATGACGGCGGCGGCGAATCTGGCGAAGCAAGGGTATGAGACCCACCTCGTCGAGCGCTCCTCGCGGCTGGGCGGTGTGTTGAACGACCTCGAACGGATCGAACCCTCGGGGTTGGAGGCCGCGGAGGTCGTGCGGCGCGCTTCCGAAGAGGTCGCAGCGGCCGGCGTGAAAGTCCACCTGGGCGCCGACATCGAGACCATCGGCGGACACGTGGGAAACTTCAGCGCCCGTCTCTCCACGGGCGAGGAGGTCCAGGCCGGCGCGGTGATCCTCGCCATGGGCGCCCGTCCCTACCGGCCGACAGAGTTCGGCTACGGCCTCTGGCCCAACGTCCTCACCAATCTCGAACTGGCGGCCGGGAAGCCGGTCATGGGCGACCGGGTGACGTTCATCGCCTGCGTGGGCGCGCGCCGCGGCGCCCTCGGCTGCTCGCGGTACTGCTGCGAGTCGATGATCGGCGAAGCGCTACGCCTCCAGATGGCCGGCAAGAAGGTGCGCGTCGTGTACCGCGACATCCGTTCGTTCAGCAGGGACGCGGAGGAGCTCTATGCGCGCGCCGCCGCTGCGGGGGTGCAGTTCTTCCGTATGGACCCCCAGGCCTGCCCGGAAGAGGTGGTCGACTGGGACGGGCATGCGGTCCAGTTCTTCGATTACCTCACCGGGCGCACCGTGCGGATTCCCACCGATACGCTGGTCCTGACCGTAGGACTGCTTCCGCAGGAGGAGACGGTTTCGGCCCAGCTCAAGGTCGCCCGCAGCGAGGATGGGTTTCTCCTCGAGCGCCACCCCAAGCTCGGGCCCGCGGAAGCCGGGTCGCCCGGCATCTATCTGGCCGGTACGGTCCAGGCTCCAAAAGACGTGCGCGAGAGCGTGTCCCAGGCCCTCGCCGCGGCCGCGAAGGCGAGCGCCGTGCTGGCCCGGGGCACCATCCTGAAGGAGCCCATCACCGCCAGGCTGCTTCCCGACCGGTGCATCGTCTGCGGCATCTGCGCCGCCGCGTGTCCGTTCGGCGCGATCGAGCTCATCGGCAAGCCCAAAGAAGGGGAGATGCGCTTCATCGAGGCGGCCTGCCAGGGATGCGGCGCCTGCGCCGCCACGTGCAACTACGACGCCATCGAAATGCCCTACTTTACGAAGGAGCAGATCCTGGCGCAGATCGACGCCGCGCTCGCCCACGACCCACAACACAAGACGCTCGTGTTCGCCTGCAACTGGTGCTCGTACGCGGGGGCCGACCAAGCCGGAGTGGAGAAAATCCAGTATCCCCCGTCTGCGCTCATCATCCGCACCATGTGCTCGGCGCGCGTCGAGGAAGACTTCATCACGCGCGCGTTCGAGAGGGGCGCCGGCGCCGTCCTGGTCACGGGGTGCCGACTCACGGAGAAGGGGTCCGACTGCCATTACAACTACGCCAACGTGCAGACCAAGAAGCGGTTCGAGATGTGGCACCGCAAGCTGACCAGGCAGGGGCTCGACCCCGACCGTTTGCAGCTCGCGTGGATCTCGGCCTCCGAGGGAAAGGAGTTTGCCCGGAAGATCGCGGAGATGGACGCCGTTATCCGCCGCCAGGGCGGCGGCGTGCTGGAGCGCGTGTCGCCATGACAGCCGACGGAGAGACCACCCGGGCGGGACGCGAGAAGCTGCGCATGGATACGCCCGCAGCGTTCTCCGTGCCCGATCGGTATTCGACGACGAAGGCCGGGAGGCCGAAGTTGGAGCTGGATATCTCCGAGGCGGCGGTCTCCGCCGGCGCCGACGAGAGCGTGCTCGTGTTGGATGACGCGGCGTGGGAGCGGGTCATCGTGGCAACCGGCGGCGCCGCTGCGCCGTGCTTCCAGTGCGGGGTGTGCACCGCCATCTGTCCATGGGGGCTCGTGCGACCGGAGCCCGTCGTCATCCGCCGCCTCTTGCGCGAAGCGCAGCTCGGCGCCCCGGGATGGGAGGAGGCCCTGTGGCTCTGCACGTCGTGTCGACAGTGCGCGCTCCAGTGTCCCCGCGGGGTCGATGTTCCGGGGGTCATCCGTTCGCTCCGGGCGCTGGCGTGGCGAGAGGGTAAGGCTCCCGCCGGCCTTCCCACGCTCCTGTGGAACATCTATTGGGACGGCAATCCGTATGGCCGGCCCCCGTCGCAACGCACGGCATGGATGAAGGACGCGCCCCTTCCGACGTTCGCTCCCGACCAGGACATCCTGCTGTACATCGGGTGCGCTGGGAACTACGACCGGCGGATCCAGAAAGTGGTGCGGGCGGTCGTGACCGCGCTTCGGGCTGCGGACGTCGCGTTCGGGGTCCTGGGCGACGACGAGCCCTGCTGTGGGGAGGCCGCCCGTAGCGTGGGGCAGGTGGCGTTTGCGGACGCCCTCGCGGCCGAGGGCTCGCGCCTCTTCCGCGAGCGGGGCGTGCGTACGGTCGTCACCATCTCGCCCCACTGCCTCGAACAGTTCGTGCGCCACTACGACATGCCCGAGGGCTTTCGGGCGGTTCACTACACAGCGTACCTGCGGGAACTGCTGGAAGCCGGCCGCCTGAAGCTGGCCGGCGCCGTCGCCGAGCGAGTGACGTTCCAGGATCCGTGCTATCTGGGCCGAGGGCTCGGTGACTATGAGTCGCCGCGACACGTCCTCATGTCTGTGCCGGGGGTCGAGCTCGTGGAGATGGCGCATTCCCGTGAGGACAGCATCTGTTGCGGCGGCGGCGGTGGTCGCATGTGGATGGAGACGCCGGCGAGTCAGCGGTTCGCTGCGCTGCGGGTCCAGGAGGCGGTGGCAGCCGGGGCAGAGGTGCTGGCCACGGCTTGCCCGAACTGCATCTCGTGCATCGAAGACGCGCTGCCGCCGGGCGGCGGCCTCCGCGTGGCCGACGTCGCCGAACTGGTCGCACAGTCGTTGACAGCATCCGAACTCGCCGCGCGGGAGCGTACGACATGAGTAGCGGAGCATACGGGCGCGATGAAGCCAACGGACTCTGGGTCTATCTGGAAGAGCGGCAGGGTCGGCTCGAGGGGGTGTCGCTGGAGCTCCTCGGCAAGGGCCGCGAGCTGGCCGACCTGCTGGGCGTGCCCCTCACTGCCCTGCTGGTGGGGTACGCCCTGGGGGACCTTCCGAACGAGGCCGTCGCCGCCGGCGCCGATGTCGTGCTGGTCGCCGACCACCCCGCCCTGCAGGCCTACACCACCGAGCCGTTCACCCGTGTCGTCGCCTCCGTGGTGAACGAGCGCCGGCCGGAGGCGCTGCTCCTGGGCGCAACCCCTAACGGACGGGACCTGGCCGGTCGCTTGGCCGTCCGGCTGCGGACCGGACTAACCGCCGACTGCACGGGGCTCTCCGTCGACCCCGAGCGCCGGCTGCTGCTCGGGGAGGTGGTCGGCTTCGGAGGTGGCATCGTCGCCACCATCGTCTGCCCGGAACGCCGTCCTCAAATGGCGACAGTCCGGCCGGGCATCTTCCCTCGACCCGAACGCAGGCGAGGGCGGCGCGGCGAGATCGTCCCGGTGCCTGTGCGCCTCGACCCCCGCGACACCAGAGTCCGGGTCCTCGAGCGATCAGTGGGGGAAGAGGTGGATCTTACGCGGGCAACCGCCATCGTGGCCGTGGGCCGGGGCATGCGCGGCGAACTCGCCTTGGCGGAACGGCTGGCGTCGTTGCTGGGCGCCGAGATCGGCGGCACCCGCGTAGCCGCCGACCTCGGCTGGATCGAACGCTCCCGCCAGATCGGCCAGACTGGAGTAGTGACGCGACCACGCCTGGCCGTCTGTTGCGGCGTGAGCGGCGCAATTCACTTCATGGTCGGAGTCGAAGCGGCGGACTGCATCGTCGCCATCAACACGGACCCCGACGCCGCCATTTTCGAGCAGGCCGACTATGCCGTCGTGGAGGACGCCTTCGCTGTTCTGCCGCACCTCATCGAGGCGCTGAGTGAGACGAAGGTACGGGCGACGCCATGAGGGGACTGCACACCATCGTCTGCATGAAGGTCGTGCCGATGCCCGAAGAGGTGCGGGTGAATGAGGAGACCATGACCCTCGACCGGGCGAACGCGCGCTCGTTCATCAACCCGCCGGACATGAACGCGCTCGAACTCGCGCTCCAGCTCCGAGAGCGGCACGGGGGCGTCGTGACCGTGCTGTCGATGGGGCCGCCCTTCTTCGAGCGCTACCTCAGGCTGACCCTGTGCGCGGGCGCCGACCGAGTCGTGCTCTTGAGCGACCGGGCGTTCGGCGGCGCCGACACCCTCGGCACGTCGCGAACGCTGGCCGCCGGCATCGAGAAGATCGGCGGCTTCGACCTGGTGCTCTGCGGAGAGGAATCGTCTGACGGCGCGACGGCGCAGGTTCCTCCCGGCATCGCTGAGTGGCTCGACCTGCCGCAAGTCACATATGCCCTCTCGGTGGACATCGACCTGCCCAACCGGCGGCTCTCCGCGCGACGCGAGGTCAAAGGGGGCCATGAGCGTCTTCTGGCTCCATTGCCGGCCGTGGTGTCGGTCAAGCAGGGCATCAACGAGCCCCGGTTCATCGACTGGTCGCTGAAACCATGGGCTGATAGCGTAGACCGCGTCACCGTCTGGTCGGCGCAGGACCTGGAAGTGCCTCTGGAGGAGGTCGGGACGGCGGGTTCCGCCACCGTCGTCGCGGGGGTCTCGCAGTCGCCCACTCGTGAACGCCGCCGCGAACGGCTTACCGGGGACCCGGCGCGGATCGCTCGCGAGCTCGCCGAGCGCCTCCGCCCGTTCCTATTCGGTCCGGAGAGAGGTCCCTGAGTAACGTCACCGCAGGGGTCCCCAGGCCGAGCGGTCCTCAGCTTCTGCCACGGCCGTTCCCCGCGCGGGAGCGTGCTTTCCACGCAGGGCATACCCTTCATGCGCGAGAATCCGTGGCTCGCGGTGTGGCCGGGCGTGGGCATCGCGCTCGCCGTGTGCGGGCGACCCGCACGACGTCCTCGCCCCCGCCTCCGCGGCGTGTGACCGCGCGCCCACGGCCACCCTGTGCGGGCGTTGCTCGGCCTGCACGCGCGTTCTACGCGTCCGCGAAGGCGATGACGTTGCGCTCCGCGAGGTCGGCCAGGTGGCCCTCGTCGTAGCCCAGCAGGCCCGTCAAAACCTCCCGGGTGTGTTGACCCAGCAGCGGAGGCGACGAGTACCCGTCACGCAGCGCCTCGAGGCAGATGTCGCCTCGGCGCGCGCCGCGGTCGATAACCGGCGCCTGCCTGCATCCTCCCTGCGTCTCGACTCGCCGCCGCGCGCAGCCGACGCTGACCAAGCCGCCGCCGGGCGGGCTGCGTCGCTCGTCACACCGCCGCGGTCATCCTGCAATCCGGGCAGTAGTCGAGGTTCGAAACGAAAGCTCGCTGCCCCAGGCTCGAGAGAATGCGTGACACCATAGCCTCCGGAGCGTAGCCGCGTCCGCATCGTCGGCAACGCCGCAGCGCGGCCGATTTCAGGAGGACCGGCGTGACCTCCGGTGCGAGCCCTCCGAGCTGACGCACAATTTCGAGCGCGCGCTCCGGGCAGGCGGCGACGCACAGGTCGGAGCCCGCGCACTCGGCCGCCTCAAACAGCAGGGCCGTCTCGTGCCCCCGTTCTTCGTAGCGCAGCGCGCCCGTGGGACACCGGGCGGCGCAGAGCCCGCACAGCGAACAGCGGTCCGCCGTCACGCGCGCCCAGCCGAACGGCAACCTCGCGGATTCAACGGTGACCGGCTCCGGGATCGCCGTGCGACGAGAGACGGCCGCGAGGAGGCCGGCCGCGCGGTACCGATGTGCGTCCCGAGCGACAGGCGGCTCTCGGCACAGCGAGTGCAGCGGGAGGCGGAGCACGGTCTCGGCGAACGCGGTCAGACCGGTGGCCAGCCGGCCGGCTGACTAGATCTCCTCGCCCTGGTAGCCCGGCCCGCAGGCGACAGCGGCGAACACGCCCGCGAACGCCACCGCCGCTAGAATCGCCAGCTTCGCGCTCGCTTTCCCGGGATGACGCGCGCTTCTCGCCCCCCTGTTTGTCGAGGAACGTCTGTCTTCCACGGCGCTCATACGGCACCCGTGGCGACTCCGGCGTTATGTTCGCTCCCAGACGGCCGCTCGTCCAGGGTCTATTGTCCGGACCTCGAGAAGCGTCTCCCGGGGGCGACGTGGCTGGAGCAGACGGGCTGGTCCGCTACTAGGGCGTCTCTCTCGTTCGTTCAGCGCTCGGAGCGCCCGTCAGGACAATCGCCGCGACCTTCGTGACCAGCGTCCCCCCGGGGGCGCGAGGGGTCGCGCTGGAAAAACCAACCATGACGGGACGCCCCTGGCGGGAGCGTCCTGTCGTCTCGGAAGCGGAACCGAAGCCCCTGAAGGGAGGGGCTACGAGGCGGTCGCCTGGTCATACCCGGGGAGTCCCACCTGCCTGCGGATCACGAAGTGTTGAGAGAGGAATCGCCGAAGCCCAGCGCCCAGTCGATGAAGCCGCGCATCGCTTCCAGGAGCGCCTTCCCGACCATGGTGAGGACGGCGTCGAGGACGTCGCCGGCCTACTTACGGGGGTCCAGATTCCCGAACCAGTCGAACGGGTTAGGGACGTCCGGGAGCTGCGGAGGAAGCGGAGGCTCCACGCCGGGCGGCTGCGGGACCGACTCCGAGGCCGGGGCTGCCGCTCGCCCCGCGGGAAGCGAGCCTATGGTAGAGGAAAAAGCGGTGGCGCCCTCGAAGGCCGGGCTCGGCGACGTCTTCAGGGGCGCGCCCGCGAAGACGAGCTCCGCGAACGCCTGACTCGTGTCCGGCCCCTCGGCGCGGGCCGGGCTGGCTGCCAGCGCCCCCGCCGCCAGGAGCGTATGGCCTGTCAAGTCGCTCGTCAGCTCCCAAACACGGCAGCCGTCTTCGGCAGTAGCTCGACCGCCTCGTCCCCCAGCTGGCGCCGCAGCGACTCGCGCAGCGTGTTGTGCACCTGACCTTGCGCTTGCCATTGACCTTTCCCAACTTGCCGTAGCCGCGCGTGAGCCGTCGCCGCGATTCGACGTTCCCGGGGTTAGCCAGTGCAGCCATTGAGTTCGAACCCATTAGGTCGCAACCCAACGGTGCGACCCCAAGGGTTCCCTATCCGGACCGAGCGAGGGCCCGGTCGTGGTGTGCGGCAAAGCGCTTCGCCCACCGCCTCCAACGAACGCAGAAGGGCTCGTTCACTCGCAGGCTCGTCCGCGCCGAGGCGTCTCATCCGGGGCGCCGCCGCTGTAACGGTGTCGTAGCGGTCCGGACACGCACTCTTCACACGCGAGCAACCCCTGAGCAAGACGTCCTTCATCGGGCGGTAACGCGCCCCCACTAGCCTTACTCCCGAACCTCGCACTCCGGGAGAAGGCCGATGGGCAATCGCATCGAGGAGATCAAGCGGGCCAAGGACGGCCTCGACGTCCTGCCCGACATCTACCGCTACGCCAGGCTCGGCTTCGACGCCGTCGATCCCGACGACCTCGAACGGATGAAGTGGTACGGGCTGTTTCACCGCCGCCAGACGCCCGGCTTCTTCATGATGCGGCTGCGCATCCCCAACGGGATTCTCACTTCGCGCCAGATGGCGGCCTTGGGCGACATCGTCAACCGCTACGGCCGCGGCCGGGCCGACCTCACCACCCGCCAGAACATCCAGCTTCGCTGGGTCCGCATCGAGGACGTGCCGGCCATCTTCGAGACGCTGCGCGAGATCGGCGTCGCTCACCTGCAGACAGGGATGGACAACGTCCGGAACGTCACCGGATGTCCCATCGCCGGTCTGGACCCGGAGGAAGCCCTGGACGCCTCACCGCTGACGCGCGCCATCCAGGAGGCCATCCTGGGGCGCAAGGAGTTCAGCAACCTCCCGCGGAAGTTCAACATCTGCGTGACCGGCTGCCGCCGGGATTGCTCCCTGTCCCAGACCCACGACATCGGCCTCACGCCCGCCAGCCGCGAGGGCGCCCTCGGCTTCAACGTCCGCGTCGGCGGCGCCATGGGCGGCAAATCGACGCACCTCTCGTGGGAACTCGACGTCTTCGTCCGGCCCGAGGAGACGGTGGAGGTGTGCCGGGCCATCGTGGCCCTGTTTCGAGACGAAGGGCCGCGCGACAACCGCCAGCAGGCGCGGCTCAGGTGGCTGGTGGAGGCGTGGGGCGTCCCGCGCTTCCGCGCGGCGGTCGAGGAGCGGCTGGGCCGGCCCCTGGCCCGCGCCGGCAGGGATGAAGTCATCTCCTACGGCGGCGACCACCTGGGCGTGCGGCCTCAGAAGCAGGCGGGGTTGTGCTACGTGGGCTGTCTCGTCCCGGTCGGCCGCATCACCGGCGACGAGCTTCGCGAATTCGCCCGCCTGGCCCAGACCTACGGCGACGGCGAGCTGCGTCTCACCCAGGACCAGAACGTCCTGCTGGTGAACGTGCCCCGGGCTCGCGTCCCCGCCCTGTTGGACGAGCCGCTGCTTCGCCGCTTCACGCCCTTCCCGCCGTCATCGTTGCGACGCCTGGTCTCCTGCACCGGAAACGATTACTGTCACTTCTCCCTCATCGACACGAAAGGCCGCGCCCTGCAGATCGCCGAGCGGCTCGAGGCGCTGTTGCCGAAGGACCGGCCTCTGCGGATGCACTGGTCAGGCTGCCCCCACGCCTGCGGCCAGCACCACATCGCCGACATCGGGTTCCAGGCCGCCCGGGTGCGGGTGAACGGTGAGGTGGTGGACGCCGCCGACGTGTACATCGGCGGGCGGCTCGGGAACAACCCCCGGCTGGCGACCAAGGCGCTGGAGGGGGTGCCGCTCTCCGAGCTCCCGGAACATCTGAAGACGCTGCTGGAGGATGGCCTCCTGTCCGCGGACGACGAAGCGGCCTCAAAGGCCGAAGAAAGCGACCTCCCCCTTTCGGAGGTGATCACGGCATGAGGCGCCACCTGGCGACGCTCCTGCGCGAGGGCGACCCGCGCACGCTCCTGGCGTCCTTCCTCTACTTCGACACCAGCTTCATGGTGTGGGTCTTGCTGGGCGCCCTGGGCAACTTCATCGCCGACGACCTGGGGCTGACCGGCGCCCAGAAGGGCCTCATGACGGCGCTCCCCGTCCTGAGCGGCGCCATGCTTCGGCTTCCTTTGGGCGCCGCCGCCGACCGGTTCGGAGGACGGCGCGTGGGACTGTTCGGGCTCAGCCTGACCCTCGCGCCCCTGGCGACGGGCTGGCTGCTGGCCGACCGCCTGACCGTGGTCTACGTCGTCGGCCTGCTCCTGGGCGTCGCGGGGGCCAGCTTCGCGGTGGCGTTGCCTCTGGCCAGCCGCTGGTACCCGCCGGAGCGGCAGGGGTTGGCCCTGGGTATCGCCGGCGCCGGAAACAGTGGCACCGTGCTGGCGTCCCTCTTCGCGCCGCGCTTGGCCGAGGCCTTCGGCTGGCAGGCCGTCTTCGGCCTCGCGATGGTCCCCGTCGCCGCCACCATCGCTGTCTTCGCGCTGACGGCGAGGGATAGTCCCGTCCAGGTCGCCCCGCCCCGTCTCCGCGACGTCGCCGCCGTCCTGCGCCAGGCCGACGCCCTGTGGTTCTGCCTGTTCTACGGCGTGACCTTCGGCGGTTTCGTGGGCCTGGCCAGCTATCTGGCCATCTTCTTGCGCGATCAGTACGGCCTGAGCAAGGTAGCCGCGGGGGACCTCACGGCGGCCTGCGTCTTCGCCGGCAGCTTCGCCCGGCCGCTGGGCGGCCTCGTGGCCGACCGCGCCGGCGGCATCCGGGCGCTCCTCTCGCTCTTCACCCTCGTAGGAGCGGCAATCCTGGCGGTGAGCGGGATGCCGCCCATCGGCCTTTCGGCCGCGCTCCTCTTCGGAAGTATGGCGCTGCTGGGCATGGGCAACGGCGCCGTCTTCCAGCTCGTGCCGCAGCGCTTCCGGCGGGAGATCGGCGTGGCGACCGGCCTCGTGGGCGCCGCCGGGGGCGTGGGCGGCTTCCTTCTGCCCTTCCTCCTGGGCTTCCTCCAGGAGCTCACCGGCTCCTACGGCCCCGGGTTCGCCCTCTTCGCGCTGGCCGCCCTCGCGGCGAGCAGGCTCCTGGCGACGGTGCAGCGGGGCTGGCGGCGCACCTGGGCCCCCGACGGCAGCCCGGCGCGGGGCGGACGGCCGGGATGGCGGCGCCTACCCACGCCCGGCCAGGCCATCGCCGTGGAGGCCGACCGACAGTGACGGGCAGCCGCGTCGTCCGCTCCATCTGCCCCTACTGCGCCGTGGGGTGCGGCCTCCTGGTCGAGGCGCGCGACGGCGTCGTGCGCCGGGTGCGGGGCGACCCCGAGCATCCCGCCAACTTCGGCCGGCTCTGCGCCAAGGGGGCCCTGCTCGCAGAGACGCTGCGAACGCCGGACCGGCTCCTCTACCCTCAGGTGCGGACGTCGCTCGAAGAGCCCTTGCGCCGGGTGAGCTGGGACGAGGCGCTCGACTTCGTGGCTGAGCGCTTCCGCGCCCTCATCGACCGCCACGGTTCCGACGCCGTGGCCTTCTACGGCTCCGGTCAGCTGCCCACTGAGGACTACTACCTGCTGGGCAAGCTGGCGAAGGGGTTCATCGGCCACCAACTCCCGGCTCTGTATGACCAGCGCCAGCGCCGCCTACGCCCAGGCTCTCGGCCAGGACGGCCCTCCCTGCAGCTACGAAGACATCGACCTGGCCGACTGCTTCCTCATCCTGGGGGCGAACATGGAGGCGTGCCATCCGGTCCTCTTTCAACGAGTGAAGGCGCGCAAGCGGGCCAGCCCGCGGGACGTCCACATCATCGTCGTCGATCCGCGGCGCACCGCCACAGCCGAGATTGCGGACATTCATCTGCCCCTGCGGCCCGGGACGGACGTCGCCCTCCTCAACGCCCTGCTCCACGAGATCGTCCTGGAGGGGCTCGTCGACACCGCCTTCATCGAAGCCCACACCGAGGGCTGGGAGGCGCTGCAGCGCGCGCTCCGCGGCTACTCGGCCGAGCGCGCGGCGTTGATGTGCGGCGTCGACGCCCAGGCGATCCGCGACGCCGCCCTCCGGTACGGCCGGGCGCGCGCAGCCCTCAGCCTCTGGGCCGTGGGCGCCAATCAGAGCGTCGCCGGCGTGGACAAGAACCTGGCGCTCATCAACCTCGCGCTGGCCACCGGCAACATCGGCCGGCCCGGAGCCGGGCCGTTCTCCCTCACGGGGCAGCCCAACGCCATGGGCGGACGCGAGGCAGGCGGCCTGGCGCACACCCTGCCCGGCCATCGCCTCGTGGCGGACCCCCGTCACCGGGCCGAGATGGAGCGGCTCTGGGGGCTCGCGCCCGGCAGCATCTCCCCGCGTCCCGGCCTCACGGCAGTCGATCTCTTCGCCGCGCTCCACGAAGGCGCGGTCAAAGCCGTCTGGATCGTCTGCACCAATCCGGTCGCCTCCATGCCCCACGCGCGGCAGGTCGAGCGCGCGCTGCGGCGCGCAGAGCTCGTCGTCGCACAGGACGCCTACCACCCGACGGAGACTACCCGCCTGGCGCACGTCCTGCTGCCCGCCGCCCAATGGTCCGAGCGGACCGGCACGATGACCAACAGCGAGCGCCGGGTGTGCCTGCTGGAACAGGCCGCCCTCCCGCCCGGCGAGGCGCTCCCCGACTGGCAGATCTTCTGTCGCTTCGCGGAGAAGATGGGGTTCGGCCGCGCGTTCGCCTACCGGGACGTCGAGGAGGTGTTCGAGGAGTTCAAGCAGACCACCCGCGGCCGCGACCTCGACATGACCGGGATCACGTACGAGCGGTTGCGCGCCTCGCGCGGCCTCCAGTGGCCTCTCCCGGAGGGTCGCGTGGAGGGGACATCCCGCCTGTACACGACCGGCCGGTTTCCCACCTGTTCCGGCCGGGCGCGATTCCACCCGGTGACCTTTCGACCGCCGGCCGAGCCGGTGGACGCAGACTACCCCTTTGCGCTCCTCACGGGCCGGGTCAAGGACCAGTGACACACACGCACGCGCACTGGCCGGATCGCCAAGTTGAACAAGAGCTGCCCGGCGCCCTACGTGGAGATCCACTCCGACGACGCCGCGTCGCTGCGGATCCGCCCCGGCCAGCTGGTGGAGGTGCGCTCCCGGCGCGGGGCCGTGCGGCTCCCCGCCCGCCTCTCGCGGGCCATCCGGCGTGGCGCCGTCTTCGTTCCCTTCCACTGGGCTCAGCTCTGGAGCCCCGAGGCCGCCGTCAACCACGTTACGGTCGACGCCTGTGACCCCGTCTCCAAGGAGCCCGAGCTCAAGCACTGCGCCGTCCGGCTCACTCCTCTCGAGTCGAAGCGCGACGGGTAAAACGAGGTCGGTGTTTGGCCGGGTCGAGCGGCCACCTGGTCTCAGACGAGGCCGGCTGGCGCCTGCCCGCTACAGGCGAGGCTCGGACCAGACCCCCGCAGGCACAGGCGACGCGTGGGCCGGCGTCTGCGCGGCGGCGGGCCCGCCTGAGCGGGCGCGGTAGGAGAAGCGGAGGAGGAGGGGCGTCACTAGGGTCGTCGCCACCGTCATCACGATGGCGGACGAGAAGACCGTCTGGTCGATGAGCCCGTGCGAGAGCCCCGTGACCGCGACCACCAGCGCGACCTCTCCCCGGGACACCATGCCCGCGCCGATGCGGAGCGCGACGGTTCGATCCCGGAGGACGGCGGCGGCGCCGGCGAAGGCTCCGGCGACCTTGGTGGCCACGGCCACCAGCGCCAGGCTTGCGGCGAGCGCAGGCGCCGCTAGCAGGTCGCCCCCGCGCACGTGCAGCCCGACGCTCACGAAGAAGATGGGGATGAAGAAGCCGTAGCCCATCTGCGCCACGGCCGACGAGACGGCGTGGCGCACGTCCGTCCGTGTGACCAGGACGCCCGCCAGGTACGCGCCGGTGATGGGCGCGAGCCCGCCGAACCGCTCCGCGAGCCACGCGTAGGTCAGGGCCAGCCCCAGCGCCAGGGCGACCTGCGTCTCGGAGGCGACGTGCCGCAGCCGGCGGCCCAGCGCCGGCAGCGCCCACCATCCCAGGGCCATCGCGAGGGCGAGGAAGCCCGCCATGCCCGCCAGCGCCTGCGCCGGGTCGCTCCCCCCTTCGAGCCCGATGACGAGCGACAGGATGAGGACGCCGAGCACGTCGTCCATCACCGCCGCCCCCAGGATCACGCTGCCTTCCAGCGACCGGAGCCTCCCCAGCTCGTTCAGCGTCTGCGCGGTGATGCTCACGCTGGTCGCCGTGAGGATCGTGCCCAGGAACAGGCTCGCGCCCGCGTCGAGGCCGAACCCCAGGCCCACGCCCACGCCGCCGGCGAAGGGCAGCGCCACGCCGCCGAGCGCCGTGAGCGCGGACGCCAGGCTCGCGCTGCGCAGCCCGGCGAGGTCGGTCTCGAGGCCGGCGAGGAACATGAGGAGGAGCACCCCGAGATCGGCGATCCACGAAAGCGGCTCGCCGTCGTGCACCAGGCCCAGGACCGCCGGCCCCAGCAGCAGGCCTACAGTCAGCTTGCCGAAGACCCCGGTCAGCCCGAGCCGGCCGCTCGCCGCTGCGGCGGCCCGCGCCGCGACCAGCACAAGGGCCAGGGTCATCAGGAACGACGTGTCCGAGCCCATGGGGGCGTGTCCTTCCGGCCAGCGCGGCAAGAGGGCTTCCCTACCCTCTCGCCGCGCTCCCAACGCACAGGTGCGGGGAACCCGCTTCCGGCGCTAGTCGACGTCTTCGGGGTGCCCCCGGCGACGCAACAGCGTGGGCGCCACCGCGAACATGGCAAACATGCTCACGAACGCCACTACCGCCAACGCTTCCACCATTTCGCTCTCCTCCTTCCGTGCGCTCGCTGTCCCCCTCGCAACGAGTCGCGGGCTAGCTACCGCCGCCCGGCGCGGGCGCGGGCCGCATGGCGGCCGCGCCGCTCTCAGGCCGGGACGGCGCCTCCACCGGCGCGTCCTCCACGTACGCCCGGAGGCCGTGCTCCGTCAGGTCGAGCCCCAGGCGCTCCTCTTCGGGCGACGCCCGCAGGCCGATGGACGCCTTGATGGCCGCGAAGACGACCGCGGCGGACAGGAGCGTCCACACCACCACCGCCGCCATGCTGATGAGCTGCGCGACGATCTGTCCTGTCTCACCCTCGATGAGGCCGGCCACCTCCGCGCCCGCCGGGTACGTGCCATCCGCGAAGATCCCGACGCTGAGCACCCCCCAGAGGCCCGCCGCCGCATGGACGGAGACGGCCCCCACCGGGTCGTCCACCCGGAGGACGTTCTCGACAAACCAGAGGCTGCCGATCATCACCAGCGCGGCGATGGCGCCGATGACGACTGCGGCCCACGGTTCGACGTAGGCGCAGGGCGCGGTGATCCCCACGAGGCCCGCCAACGCCCCGTTCGCCGCGAGGGTGATGTCGGCCTTGCCCGTGCGGGCGAAGCTCCAGTAGAAGCCCACGACCGCCCCGGCCACGCCGGCGAGGAACGTGTTCGTCGCGATCACCGCGATGCGGAGGTCTGTCGCCGCCAGCGTGCTCCCCGGGTTGAACCCGAACCATCCGAGGAACAGGATGAACGTGCCCAGCACCACCAAGGTCACGCTGTGGCCCGGGATGCTTCGCGGACGGCCGTCGGGCCCGAACTTCCCCATCCGCGGCCCCAGCATCCACGCGCCCACCAGGGCGGAGAGCCCGCCGACCGCGTGCACGACGCCCGAGCCGGCGAAGTCCTTCGCACCCTGCCCGAAGTCCAGCGTCGCCAGCCAGCCGCCACCCCAGACCCAGTGGCCGTACACGGGGTACACGAGCGCGCTGATCAGGAAGCTGTAGGCCAGATAAGCGTTGATCTTCGTCCGCTCCGCCATGGCCCCCGACACGATGGTGGCGGCCGTGGCCGCGAACACCATCTGGAAGAACCAGAGCTCGATGGTGCTCACGTCGTAGGCGTCGGAGGTCAGGAAGAAGCCCGAGTAGCCGAACCAGTCGTTGCCATCGGCCAGGCCCGAGGCCAGGGCGGAGCCGCCGAACATGATGGCGAACCCGAAGGCCCAGAACGCCAGGCCGCCCACGCAGAAGTCCATGAAGTTCTTGGAGAGGATGTTGACCGTGTTGCGCTGGCGGGCGAACCCGGCTTCGACCAGCGCGAAGCCCGCCTGCATGAAGAACACCAAAAACGCGGCGACCAGCGTCCAGGTGAAGTTCACCGCTAACGCCGGATTCGCCTCGATGCTCGCCGCCCCGGTGGGGTCGGCCTGCGCGAGCGCCGTGCCGGGCAGAAGCAGCGCTGCCGCCAAGCCGGCGAGCATCGCGATCCGCCGCCGACCCGTCATCCATCGAACCATCCGTCTTACCTCCTTCTTGCGCTGCGTCGTCCCGCCCCGTGCCCTCGTCTCGGCGGGGAAGCCGCGAGCGGGACCGTCAGCCGATAGCCCACCCGCTGAACCGTCTCGATGCGGTACGGCTCCAGCTCCGCCAGCTTGCGACGCAGACGGCAAACCAGGACCGACATCCGCCGTCGCAGCTCCACATCTCGCCGGCCCCACAGCGCCTCCTCGATGTCGCCGTACGGCACCACTCGGTCGACGCGGGTCGCCAGCAGGACCAACAGCTCGAACTCGCGGTACGTGAAGGGCACGAGGCGCCCGGCGATCGTGGCGCGGTACTGTTCGCGGAAGATCGTGAGGTTCCCGACTGCCAAGGGGCCCGCCGGCTCCGGTCGATCCGGCGCGGTTCGGGCCGCGGCGATCGCGCCTCCCATGAGTCGCCTCGTTCGCGTGAGCGCTTCGAAGGCATCGTAGGCGCGGTGGGTTACACGACGATGTCTGCGCTGTTGCGCGCGGATGAAGAACGTGTTACAGGGCGGACCGCCCCCGCCGGGTCAGACACTGGGAGGAATTCGACGACAGAAATGGGACGACAAAAAGGGGACGACAGAAAGGAAAGGTGGCGGGCCGCCTCGCAAACTCAGCGGCCTACTAAGGGAGGCCGGAATCTTTGAAGCCGACCGCCTCGTACCCTATGACACCCTGCGCCCGACCGGGTTCCCCCACGAAGCGGTGCCGCGCACGCGACGGAGACTAACCCCCTGCCACGTCCATCGTGCCCTCCATGCCTCGGGCCCGGTGGAACCGACAGTAGAACGTGAAACTTCCGGCCTTGGCGGGCGTAAGCGTTACCGTCACCTCGTCCCCAGGCCGCAATGTCTGGTCCACATTGAGCTCATCGATGGTGAAGGTGTGCGCCGCCCCGCCCTCGTTCTTCACAGTGAGCGTCACCGCCCCTCCCACGCGCGCTTCCAACGTTTCCGGCTCAAAATAGAAGTCATCAGCCTCCATTTCCACGGCGCTCGCCCGGCTGCTGGCCTTTGCGCCCCCTCCGCTGGGCGCGGCGCGCCCTCCGCCTCCGCACGCAAGAGCGAGCATCCCGGCGCTCCACACAGTAAGTACGAGGACCTCCGGTCGCATGAGCCACCTCCTCCTGCGTTGCTACCTGTCCACTGATACGTCGCGACCGATGGTGTGGATTGGCCGTCTGGCCGACTCGCCAACCGTCCACGGCGAGACTTGTCGAGTCCGCACGCCGCAGGTCCGGGTTGAGGCAGCGTGGTAGGCTGTTGGAGGACCAGCGTGACAAGGCGGGAGCACGATTCAAGGCGATGCCCACCCGGATCCTTGTGATCGAAGACGAGGCAGACATCGCGTCGTTCGTTCGACGGGGTCTGAGCTACAAAGGCTACGAGGTGGAGGTGGTGCCGGACGGCAATTCCGGCCTGACTGCTGCCCGTGAGCGGCCGCCCGACCTCGTGCTGCTGGACCTAATGCTCCCCGACATCGACGGCGTCGAGGTGTGTCGACGGCTGCGGGCTACGAGCGACCTCCCCATCATCGTGCTCACGGCACGGGACGACGTCAGCGATAAGATCGCCGGCCTGGACGCCGGTGCCGACGACTACGTCACCAAGCCGTTCGTTTTCGATGAGCTGCTGGCCCGCATTCGCGCAGCCCTGCGCCGTAGTCACCGACCGGACGAGCTGATTGAGGTCGGCGACCTGGTGATTCATCCCGCGTCACGGGAAGTGCGCCGGGGCGACCGACGGATCGATCTCACACCGCGGGAGTACGATCTGTTGGAATTCCTAGCGCGCAACGCCGGAAGAGTGCTGACGAAGGAGGTCATTTTCTCCAGAGTCTGGGGCTATGACGCTGAGGTGGAATCGGACGCCGTCAAGGTGTACGTAAGCTATTTGCGGAAGAAACTGAACGCGACCGGCGAACCGGATCTAATCCACATGGTGCGAGGTGTGGGTTATATGTTAAAAGCGTCATGAGCCTGCGCTGGCGACTTACCATTTGGTACGCCGTGGCCTCGCTGGCCACGCTAGCCGCACTGTTCTTCGCCGTTCGTCGCCTGACCGGAAGTATCCTTCTCTCCGACCTGGACAGTGACCTTCAGAACCAGGCTCACAACATAGCGTCGAATCTTTCGGCAGTTTCACTTGCGGACGCGTCCGAGCTGGAGCATCTCGTCCGGGAGCCCCGGGAGATTTCTCTCGGACCGGGTCGGGTAATGATCGTCATTGACGACAGTCAGGGGAACGAGCTGGCGGCATCTCCGTCTGCCCGCGACCAACCGCTGACGCTCAGCGAGGCCGACCTGTCTACGCTAGCCGACGGTGGCTCCCTCACTCGGTCACTGAAGTCGGCAACACAACACACGATCCGTCTCTACGCGGAGACGGCCCCTGCGAGCGACGGCGACGCCATCGTTGTCGCCGCGGCGTCCACGAGCGCCGTGGACGCCGCGGTGGATCGGGTAGAGACCATCCTCATTGGCGTGGTCTCCGCGGGAGCGGTCGTCTCCATCGGGGTCGGATACGTTGTGGCGAGAGAAGGACTAGCCCGGTTGCAGAAGGTGGTAGACATCGCGGTCAAAACCGAGGCGTTCTCGTTACTCGACCGGCGGATCGCGGCCCGCAACGAGCCGGCGGAGGTCCAGAAGCTTGCTGACGCCTTTGACGCTATGCTGGAGCGTTTGCAGCATGCCTTCGCGCAGCAACGCGATTTCGTCGCCAACGTCTCACATGAACTTCGCACGCCTCTGACGGCGCTTCAGGGGAACCTCGACGTGCTGCTGATGGACCCCTCGCTGGACCCGGAGGTCCGGGACCACCTCGAGCGGTTGTCCGGCGAGACTGCGCGGCTGATCCGTCTCGTAGCCAACCTCCTGTCCCTGGCTTCAGCGGAAGCGGGTCGTCGGTTGGATATGCGGCCAGTGGAGCTCGACGTGGTGATTCTGGAGGTGTACCGGGAGCAGGGCACACGCCGGGCCGACGTTCGCCTACGGCTGGGTCATGAAGACCAGGCCCGGGTTTCGGGCGACCGGGAGATGCTCAAGCAACTGGTCACCAACCTCGTGGAGAACGCCCTCAAATACTCGCCTTCGGGGGCGGAGGTGAGGCTTTCCCTCTATCGTGACAGGACGTTGGCCCGCCTCGAGGTGACCGACAGTGGTCCGGGTATTGCTCCAGAGGACCTACCCCATATCTTTGAGCGGTTCTACCGCGGAAAGAACGCTGCCCGCGCCGGCGGTACAGGACTAGGGCTCGCCATCGCCCACTGGGTCGCCACTGCCCACGGTGGCCGGATCGATGTCGAGAGCGCGCTGGGGAAGGGCACCACGTTTCGCGTGTGGCTGCCGCTGGCGGAAGCGGCGGGCCCCCGCGATTCGACGAGACTCTAACCCGATTCTGACCGTTCTCAAACGCGCCGCAAACCGGTAGTGGTTACCCTCGATCTGGTCATGGGGCGGAAGGCAACTGCCGGTGGTCGCACGTGCTCTTGCTCCGGTGAGGCCAGTCCATCGCTTTCGTAGAGCCAAGCTGAGCTCTGTCCTCTGGACGGCGGTGGCTCTCCTAGCGACGTTCGCAGCGCTGACCCACCTGCGCGAACTGGCCGGCGTGGCGCTCCTCGCCGCCAAGGCGGACATGGGGTTCCTGCTGTTCGCGGTGGCAGCGGAGATCGGGCTGTTTGCTGCCACCGGCCTGTTGTACGCGACGGCGTTCCGAGCCGCCGGGATGCCCGCGCCGCTGCCGCGGCTGTTCCTCTTGGGCTTGGGCGCGCATTTCCTCAATCTGGTCTCCAAAACGGGCGGCTTTGGAGGTATGGCGCCGTTTCTGAACGAGGCGCGCAGGCTGGGCTTCCCGCAGAGCCGGACTTTCATCGCCTACCTGACGACGGTGGCGCTCGGATACGTAGCCTACTTCGCCACCCTCGCCCTCGCGCTCGTTCTGCTGTATTCCCGGGGGTCATTGACACAGCACGAGGTGATCGCAGCCGCCGTCCTTTTTGCCTCGATCGCGGTCGTTGTAGCGATCTTGCTCTTCGCTCTCGGACGTCCAACCCGGCTGACCGCGCTCCTCGCCGGAACCGCGCGGGCAGTCAACGCGGGAAGCCGTCTTTTGCGGCGTGGCTCCGTCCTCTCCGAAAGCCGAGCCCGCACGCTGGCTGCGGAGCTGTGCGATGCTGTCGAAACCGTCAGGCGGCAACCAGCGCGATACATAATTCCGCTGTTTTCAGCGCTCAGCTTGGAAGGCTGCGGCATCGCCGTGCTGTACGCGGTCGGGCGAGCGTTGCACGCAGGTATCGGGCCGGAGCAGGCGGTGGCGGCCTATGCTCTTACCATCCTCTTCTCCATGATCGCTGTCACCCCCAGCGGGATTGGGGTGGTCGAGGCTTCCCTGTCGTTGCTCCTGATTTCTTTGGGCATGGACCAGCCGAAGGCCGTGGCCGTCACCCTCGGGTATCGGGTGTTCGAATTCTGGATCCCTTTCCTCATCGGCCTCGTTGCTGTGAGGCTGGCTCACCCGCAGCCAAACTCAGACGCGGTGCATGCCCGGAGCGGGACGGAGAACCGAGCCACGAAAGTAGCGATGTCGCTGGCGCGGAACCGGGCGCGCGCTCGCACGGCCGCCGCCCTAACCGCCATTGTCGGCGCGCTGGACGTCGTGTTGGCGATGACCAGATTTTCGCTGAGCGGCGCGGCACACGACCTAGACCCGCGCCAGGCCCTGGAGGGCAGCCACCTCGCCCTGCTGACATTGGGCCTCGTGCTGGTAAGGTCGGCATGGAGCCTATCACAGCGGAACCGGGCAGCCTGGACCGTAGCCCTCGCTGCGTCGTTTCTGTCCACCGTTACCCACACGGCGGAGAGCTTGGACCTGCCGGCTATGTTCTTGACACTAAGCCTGGCGGTCGTCTTGCTCTTGTGGCGACGTACGTTTGGGGCGCCCGCCGACCCGCCAGCGGTCCGACGTGGCGTCGCCGTCCTGGCCGGAGCCGCAGCGCTCGCCACGACCCACGGGATGCTGGCGCTCCTCGCGTCGACGCGAGAGCCTGGTCAGCTCCGAGGATTGGGGCAAGCTCTGTTGACAACGGCGCGACTCGCCTTTCTCGTTCCGGCCGCTAACCTAGATTTAGCTGGTCATCATGAAAGTTGGTTGACCAGCTCGCTCCACGTTTTACTGCCGGCGTCGGCGCTGCTCGCCCTCTCACAGCTGATGCGTCCGTCCGTCTCGGGAAACGAAGACGACCCACGAAGACACGAACGGGCGATGGCGATCGTCCGCAAGCACGGAGAGTCGTCGCTTGCCTTCTTCGCACTCCTGCCCGACAAGTGTCACTTCTTTTCGGCGAGCGGCGGCTCCATGCTGGCGTACAAACTTGTGGGTACCACGGCGGTGGTGATGGGCGACCCCATCGGCGATCCCTCGGAGTTCGAGGACTTACTCGTAGCCTTCTGGGAGCATTGCGATGGCAACGGGTGGGCATTCGCACTCCACCAGGCTTCGCCCCGTTACCTGGCCCTCTACCGTTCGATGAACCTACGGGCGCTCAAAGTCGGCGAGGAGGCCGTCTTGGAGCTGGACGGATTCTCATTGCGCGGGAGCCGGATGAAGCACCTCCGGGCCGCCGTGAACCGGCTGGTACGCGAGGGATACCGGATCGAACTGCTGGACCCACCACTGGATGACGCCACCCTGCGAGCGCTACGCGCCATTTCTGACGAGTGGCTGGCACAACCAGGACGGCGGGAGCGCACGTTCACCCAGGGGCAGTTCAGCGAGGAATACGTACGGCAGTGTCAGGTGATGACGATCCGGCACAAAGCCGGCGGCATTGTGGCATTCGCCAACATCATCCCGTCCTTCCGCTCACGCCAGGGCAACTTCGACCTGGTACGGTATCGACAGGAGCCGCGAGGCTCGGCCGACGTCCTGTATGTCTACCTGGCACTCCATTTTCAAGAAGCCGGATTTCAAGCGATGAACTTGGGTCTAGCGCCGCTCGCCGGTCTGGATGACCGCGGCGGGTCAGTGGCGGAGCGCCTCCTACGCCTGCTCTACTCCCATGGCGAACCGCTCTTTCGTTACCGGGGCCTGCGGGAGTTCAAGGACAAGTTTAATCCCCGCTGGGAGCCGCGCTATCTGGTCTATCCGAGCGACTGGCAACTCCCAGGGCTCCTGCTCGCGGTAGCCCGCGCGGGCGAAATGCGGAGCCAGCCGCATGGGGAGGCGCCGGCGCGATTACACCTCCAGCCGGAGCCAGCGTAACGTGTCCATGCCTCCATCCAGCGCGGTCTTCCGTCTCCTGCCGGACGACTCTTTGCGCGCGCTTCGGGGGCTCGCTAGCCGTTTGCGTTTCACCCCGGGGCTCCTCGTCGTCATCACCGCCGTCGGTCTGCTGACCGGGACGGTCTTCCGCTCCGAGCAACCGCTCATTCTCCGCACGATTGGCTTCGATTTCGACACGCTTCAAGCCGGCCGATTGTACGTCCTGCCTCTGGTGCCGTTGGTCCAGGAGCACGCGGGCCTGACCTGGCATCTGGCACTACAAGTGGCGCTCTACGTGGGAGCGCTGGAGTTCTTCGCGGGGCCATGGATGGCGTGGGCTGTATTCTTCACGTCCGACCTGATCGCCAGCGTCGGCTCGGCGCTCCTCTTCCGCGGGCTAGCGGCGGCCGGTTCGGCCACTGCCGCTTCTTATCTACACACGCCAGACCTTGGCTCTTCGGCCGGCATGCTCGGCGCGTTGGCCGCCGCCTCCACGCTCGCGCCCCGGCGCCTCCGTGCTCCCGCGGTGGCATCGCTTATCCTGGTGACTGTCTTCACGCTCCTGTTCATCCACCGGGAGTACCCGTTCGAGCATGCCCTGGGCGCCGCCGCGGGCTTGCTTTGCGGATGGGCGTACAGCAGGCGAGACCGGCCACGTCGGCCGGCTTCCGCGCCTCCGGCAGAAGTGGACAAACCAAGAGCCCCCATGAGTTACCGGCGGCCGCGCTGGGCCCTCATAGCCAGCGGGAAACATGAGCTCAATGCCGGCCTCAGGCGATGAGAGCCCCCAGCCCGCCGAGCGTCCCGGAATCTCCCGCGCTCCATCGCAGTGTGTGGCCCCGCTGGCCGCGGGACTCCACGAAGGAGCAGACTCGGCCGTCAACACACCCCGCCGACACGCCGATAGAAGCGTTGCGAGCGCTGCGGTAATCTTCGGGGCGGCCAGCCCTCTACAATGCCGCCTCGCCGCGCTCGCCCGTTCGCACGCGCAGCGCGTCCTCGACAGGCCAGACAAACACCTTGCCGTCACCGATCTCGCCCGTTCGAGCCGACTCTTGGATGACGCTGAGCACGCGCTCCACTAGCCCGTCATGAACCACGAGCTCTAACTTCACCTTCGGGAGCAGCTCGACCGTGTAGGTCACACCCCTCCATTGCTGCGTGATGCCGCGCTGGGTACCGTGACCCTTCACCTCGGTCACCGTCAGCCCCGCGAGGCCAACCTCCTCCAGCGCCTTGCGGACGACGGACAGTTTGTCCGGCCGGATAATGGCTTCGACCTTCTTCACCTAAAGCTCCTTCTCGTCCCTTCCACGGCCGGGTCTCAGGTCGCTCCTCCCGCGGTACCGCCGGCGGGCTGCGGGCCGAGCGCGCCAGGGGTCGACGACAAGGGCGACGGTGGCCGGTAGGGCTCGGCGTCGGGCTGATAGCCGTGGGCCCCCAGCTCCGGGATGTCCAGGCCGGCGAGCTCGACTTCAGGCGACACCCGTAGGCCGAACAGGAGGTCGTAGGCCTTAAAGAACGCCCAGCCTAACCCAAAGGCCCAGACGAACGCGACGACCGCTCCGATGACCTGCGCAGCGAACTGTCCGGCGTCCCCAAACAGGAGGCCTTTCGCTGCCAGGCCGTTGTAACTCATGGTGCCGTCGGCGAAGATTCCCAGTGCGACCTGGCCCCAAGCCCCACAGACACCGTGCACGGAGATCGCGCCCACCGGGTCGTCCACGTGCAACACGCGGTCGATCACCGCCACGGACACGCAGACCAAGACGCCCGCGACGAGCCCGATGACGACGGCGCCAGCAGGGCTTACGAAGCCTACTGGGGGCGGTGATGGCCACGAGGCCCGCCAGCATACCATTGGCCATCATGCTCGGGTCGGGCTTGCCCTGCACCTGCCACGTGTAGGCCATGGCGGCGAGGGCGCCGCTGGCGGAAGCCAGCATGGTGCTGGTCGCCACGATGGCGATCCGCAGATTGCCCGCGCCAGACGCGCCCAGCGTGCTTCCCGGGTTAAACCCGAACCATCCGAAGGCGAGGATGAACGTGCCCAGAAGCCCCATGACCAGGTTGTGCCCAGAGATGGCGTTGCTGGACCCGTCCCTGTTGTATTTCCCCAGACGCGGCCCAAGCACCATGGCGCCTGCCAGGCCCGTCCAGCCCCCGATGGCATGAACGACCCCACTGCCTGCGAAGTCCAGGTAGCCTGCGCCGAGGCCCTTCGTGCCCAGCTGTGACAACCACCCACCGCCCCAGACCCAGTTCCCATAGATGGGGCAGATGATGATGGAAATCAGCGGCGCGTACACCACAAAGGCAGTCCATTTCCACCGTTCCGCCATCGCCCCGGTGGGGATGGTGGCGGCGGTGTCCATAAACACCATTTGGAAGAGGAACATCGCCGCGACGCCCACGTCGTACGCATCGCCGTGGAGGAAGAAGCCCTTGTACCCGATGATGCCCCAGTCGACTCCTCCCAGGGAGATAGTTAGCTCCTTATCTAAGGTCCCCAAGCCTCCCAGGTTCGGCACGCCAAGCGTGCCGATGCCGCCGAACTGGAAGGCGAACCCCGCCACGTAGTAGCCCAACATGCCGAGGGCATAGATCATGAAGTTCATAGCCATCGTATGCATCGCGTTCTTGGCCCGGGTAAAGCCTGTTTCCACCAACGCGAAACCGGCCTGCATGAACATGACGAGGTAGCCGGTGATGAGGACCCATACGAAGTTGACGGCCAGTCGGTTCTGGTTCACCCAGTCAGCCAGCTTGGCGGCGAAGGGCTCGTCCTGTTGCGCGGCTGCGTAATCCTCCTCCGTAATGGCACCCGGGGGGAGAGCCACCAGATTCGCCCCGCTGCCGGTCTCCACGCCACTCCGGTCCGGGCACGTCTTCCCCTCCGGACACCGGGCCGACGCCGTTCCGGCCGACGCGAACAGGACGCCGCCGGAGAGCAGGAGCGCTAGCGCCGCCCCCACAAGCACTCGCCTCCTGGGGAGGCGGCGCCAGGACGTCCTGACCCTGTTGCCCAGCCCGCTCGTGGCTTCTTCCCCCGGGAACGGGTGACGCGGTTGGAGCGACGGCGCGGGTTGGCCAAGCGGCCTCAAGAATCACGGCCAGTGCCTCGCTCTGCCGGGCGGGCAACAACGGCAGCGCCAGATCGCGGGTCCCCGCCCTACCGTGAAGACGAATGCGGCGTCGCTCGGTCGTGAACCCGGAAAACTCGTCCCACGGGCGGAACACCACGTTGTTGACCGCGACCCCTTCCGTGGTGAACACGCATCGCACAGGAAGGAGGAGGATTCCTGACGCCGCGTCGACGACCAGCAGCTCCCAGGCCGTCGAGATGAGACCGGCCGCCGCGGTAAGCAGCAGCACGAAGCCAAGGGAGTACAGGTTCACCCGTTGCAGCAATACTCGTTCCGCGAACGAGAGAGCGATCGTCCTCACCGGGCGGCCACGGATGCGCTCGCCCCGAGGCACGAACACGCGCATCAGCATAATCGCGAGCATTGCTGTCAGGAGCATGAACGTAGCCGCGACGTCCTCCTCGCTAGGTTATCGCTGGCGCTCTCTCCTCCAGCTCTGAAGCCGACGGGCCAGAGATTGCAACCAGCGAGGCGCTGGCGGCAACGTGGGCTGCCGGACGAACGCCTGCCGCGCGCGCTCGGCGACCCAACGCCACAGCTCCTGGCAGTAGAGGAGGGATGGGAAGTCGGGGGCGGGCAGTCGACGGGCGGCCTCGAGCTCCGCAAGCGCCTGTTGGTAGATGCCCAGACGGGCGAAAAACTCACCCCGCCGAAGCCGAACCTCAAACCGGTCGGGGCCGAGATTGGCGGCCTCGTCCAACAGCGCGCCTGCCTCCGCGATGGCGCCCCGTTCGAACCGCAACTGTGCCAACATCAATCGCGCCTCGACGTCCCCGGGCGTCTCGCTGAGGCTGGTCCGCAGGCGGGCCTCAGCTTCGGCCATCAACCCGGCCTGCAACAGATGCAGCGCTTCCGCAAGACTCGGCGATCCGCTCGCCACTTCACGCGCCCCGTCGACGGTGCCCCCCGACAGGGCGAGGTGGAGGTCGTCCAGGCTGCGTCCGCATCGCGGACAAAAGCCCCACAGAGACCAGAGCTGGAGCCCTCACCCCGGACAGAAGCCCGCGTCCTTGGTGCCGTTAAAGCGGTCACGCACCCGATCGCTCCCGGAAACAGGCATTCACAAGCCACAACCTGACCTGTTGCGCCACGTCTGCCCGGTGACAGACCGGGCTTGCCAACGTGCCACCGAGAGAGCCGTCACACGACGCCGCCACGCCCGCCCTCCAGCCCCATGACCCCTACCACACGGCTTCCGAGGCCGCATTCCCGCTCGTCGGTTGGACGTGGTCGGCGAGCAGGCTGACTAGCGCGCGCTCAGGTAAAGTCAGCGTCTTGGTTTCTCAGGAGCGCATTCAGCGGGCTCGATCGTAGAAACGTCCGGTTACGCTGGTGTAGCCGGGGCCTTGCTCCAACGTTAAGATCCCGTTACGAAGCAAACCGCCTTGGAGGCGCCGCGCTTCGTGGGGAGCGCCTTCTCTGACAACGAGTCGCCACGGATAGCGCGGGGGTGTCAGAGGTGGCAGTCGGCCAACCGGACGCCGACGCGGTGCGCGGGCCGCACGTCGTACACCGTGAAACGTCCTCGTCCATCCCGGAACCACACCCGCGCCTGCCCGCGCTCTTCGAGCTCGCGGAGGCGGACATCTTCGTTCTGCGAGACCTTCAGAGGATAGTCCTTC
>DATLYJ010000130.1 GCA_035574915.1 Dehalococcoidia bacterium
ATCGCTGGCGCTGCAGGAGCGGCCCCGGCTGGCGCAGCGGCCGCGGCCGGCGGCGGGGCGCCTGCTGCTCCGCCACGTCCGCAGGGCGGCGGCGGAGGCGGCGGCCAGGGCATGCCCCTGAACGCCCCGGAGATGGTCGCACCGATGGTGTGCTTCCTGGCCACCGACTACGCCTGGAATATCAACGGCCAGATGTTTGGCGTCTCCGGCGGCCAGGTCTCGATCCTGAACCACCCGCTGGCCATGCGCACGATCTACAAGCCGGGTATGTGGACCCTCGACGAGCTCGACCAGATGGTGCCGCGCGTCCTCATGGCCGGCATCCCCAACCCGGCGCCGCCGGCGCCCGACCTCGAGATCCCCGGCCGGCCGGCTCAGGCCGCCGCGCAGGCCTAAGGCGAAGGAAGGTAGAGAGAAATGGGTGAAAGACTCAAGGGCAGGACGGCTGTAGTAACAGGCTCCGGGAGGGGCATAGGCCGCGGCATAGCCTTGCTGCTGGCGGAAGAAGGCGCCAACGTCGTCGTCAACGACCCCGGCGTCAACGTCGACGGCACCGGTCACGACAACGGGCCGGCCGAGCAGGTTGTGGCCGAGATCAAGGCAAAGGGCGGCATCGCCGTCCCCAACTTCGACACCGTCGCGACAGCCCAGGGCGGCGAGAACATCATCAAGACTGCGCTCGACAACTTCGGCCGCATCGACATCCTGATCAACGTCGCCGGCATCTTGCGCGACCGCATGATCTACAACATGACCGAAGAGGAATGGGACGCCGTCATTGACGTGCATCTCAAGGGGCACTTCAACACGACTAAGCCGGCCTCGATCCTCATGCGGCAGCAGCGCTTCGGCCGGATCATCAACTTCTCTTCCGGGTCCGGCCTCAACGGCTCCTCCGGCCAGGCGAACTACGGCGCCGCCAAGGCGGGCATCGCCGGCTTCACGCGCGTGGTCGCCCGCGACCTCGGCCGCTACGGCGTGACCTGCAATGCCATCGCCCCCGGCGCCTCCACGCGCATGACGGCCACCGTGCCCGACACTGCGCGCCAGGCTCGCGCCCGCGCGGGCATCGGCGGCGCCGCGCCCGTGGTGGCGCCCCAGGCCGAGATCCGGCGCCCCGAGGTGCCTGTCCTGCGCGACCCCGAATACGTGGCGCCCATGGTGGTCTGGCTCTGCACCGATGCAGCCTGGAACGTGAACGGCAAAGTGTTCAGCGTCTCCGGCGGCACCATCTCCCTGAACTCAGAGGAGACGCCGATCCGCCAGATCAACAAGCAGGGGATGTGGACGATCGATGAGCTCGCGGCGCTCGTTCCGACGCACCTGATCCGCGACATCCCGAACCCGGCGCCGCCAGCCCCGGACATCGACATTCCGGGGCGCCCGGCCAGGGCACCTGCCGCGGGCTAACCGCGCGCGTCAGCACCTACGGAGAGGGAGGGCAGACAAGCCCTCCCTCTCCTGCTTTCCCGGAGGGCCGCCCGCCAAGCTGGCGCCGGGCCCGGAGGTCCTCCGCTCGCCGAGGAGTGCCGGCACAGGTCTTTGCGCAGTCTGCGCTATCATCGAGAGTCCATGAGGGTGATGAGAATCGGGACGCGTGGCAGTCAACTGGCGCTGCGCCAGACTGCGATCGTGGCGGAGGCCCTGCGCGCTGCCGCTCCGGACATCCAGATCGAGGTCATCGTCATCAAGACGGAGGGCGACCGCCGTCTCGACGTGTCGCTGGAGGAGGTCGGGGGGCAGGGCGTGTTCGTCAAGGACATCGAGCAGGCGCTGCTCCAGGGGGAAATCAACGCGGCAGTCCACAGTCTGAAGGACATGCCCGCGATTACGCCCGAAGGCCTGACCATCGGCGCCGTACTCGAGCGCGGCGACGTCCGCGACGCGCTGGTGAGCCGTGGCGGCCTCACGCTCAGGCAGCTTCCTGCCGGCGCGCGCGTCGGCACGGACAGCCGCCGGCGTTCGGTGCAGGTGCTGGCCGTGCGCCCGGACCTGCGCCTCGAAAGCATCCGGGGCAATGTCGACACCCGCGTCCGCAAGGCGGAGTCCGGCGAGTACGACGCCGTCGTGCTCGCCGCCGCTGGACTCGAGCGTCTCGGCCTGCTCGAGAGGGCGGCCGAGGTCTTCGAGGTCGACATCGTGCTGCCCGCCGTGGGTCAGGCCGTGCTCGCGGTCGAATGCCGCGCCGCCGACGCCGGGACGATCGCGCTGCTCCAGAGGATCGAGCACGCCCCGACCAGGATGGCGATCACCGCCGAGCGCGCCTATCTCCGCGCCCTTGGCGCCGGCTGCCGCCTGCCCGTCGGGGCCCTGGGCGAGGCGCGTGGCGGCGTGCTGCGCCTGCAGGGCGTCCTCGGCACCGAGGACGGCCGCCTCCTGCGCGCCGAGGTGACGGGGCCGGAAGCAGAAGCTGAGGCCCTGGGCGCCGGCCTCGCCGCGCGCCTCATGGCCGAAGCGGGAGTGAGCGCGGCCCGATGAGCAGGGGCTTCGTCTCGCTCGTAGGCGCCGGGCCGGGCGACCCGGGTCTCCTGACGCTCGCCGGGCGCGACCGGCTCGCGAACGCAGACGTGGTGATATACGACCGGCTTGTCAACCCCGAGATACTCGAGCATGTCCGCCAGGGGGCGGAACTGGTCTTCGCCGGCAAGAGTCCCGCCGGCCACACCCTCACCCAGGAGCAGATCAACGACCTTCTGGTGCAGAAGGCGCGCGAAGGAAAGCGCGTCGTCCGCTTGAAGGGCGGCGACCCCTTTGTCTTCGGGCGCGGAGGCGAGGAAGGACTGGCGCTTGCCGCCGCTGGCGTAGCCTTCGAAGTGGTGCCCGGAGTGACTTCCGCCGTCGCCGTGCCGGCATACGCGGGCGTGCCGGTGACGCACCGCGGCCTGGCCTCCTCCTTCGCTGTCGTCACCGGCCATGAGGACGACTCCAAGCAGGAGGAGAGCGTCGATTGGGAGCGGCTGGCGACGGCGGTCGACACGCTGGTCGTGCTCATGGGTGGCTCAGCGCTGGCCTCGACCGCATCGCGCTTGATCGCCGCCGGGCGCGACCCCGAGACGCCCGCGATCAGCGTGCAGTGGGGGACGACGGCGGACCAGCGCTCCGTCGCGGCGCCCTTGCGCGAGATCGCCTCCCGCGTCCGCGCGGCAGGCCTCGGCACGCCGTTGCTCACCGTCATCGGGGAGGTCGGCCGCCTGCGCGAGAGCCTGTCCTGGTTCGAATCGCTGCCCCTGTTCGGCAAGACCGTGCTCGTGACCCGCACGCGCGAGCAGTCCAGCGCGCTATCACGTCTGCTCAGGGCCCAGGGGGCGCGGGCGGTCGAGCTCCCCACGATCGAGCTGGTACCGCTCGACGACAACGAAGCCTGGGCCGCGGCCCGGGCCCTCGGCCTGGGTGATTACACCTGGTGCCTCTTCACCAGCGCCAACGGAGTGGAGCAATTCTGGCGGGCGGTGGTCGGAGTCGGCTGGGACGCGCGCGTCTTCAAGTGTCTCGTGGCCGCCATCGGCCGCGCCACGGCGGAGGCCCTCCGCTCCCATTCCATCGTCCCGGACCTCGTGGCGACGGAGTCGACTTCCGAAGGACTGCTCGAGGCCCTGGTCGAGTGGGCGAAGCGCAGCGGCGTGCCAGCCATGCAGTCTCTGCAGGGCGCGCGCTTCCTCTATCCGCGAGCGGCGGACGCGCGAGACGTACTCGCGGAGGGCCTGCGTGCCCAGGGTGCGACCGTCGACGAGGTGCTCCTGTACGAGGCCCGGGTGCCAGGAGTGCCCCACAGGGCAGCACTCGACATAATACGAAGCGGTAGGGTCGATGCAGTCACCTTTGCCTCGTCTTCGTCCGTGCGCAACCTTGCGGCAATGCTGGGGCCGGACCTCCAGCAGCTCAGGACGGCGACGGTCGCCTGCATCGGGCCGGTGACGGCCGCGACGGCGCGCGAGTTGGGCTTCGAGGTCAGCGTGGAGCCGGCGGAGCAGAGCATCGCGGCGCTGGTCGAGGCGCTGTGCGAGCACTACCGCCGGGCGGGTCCCTGATGGCGGCCGGGGAAGAGGCCTTTCCGCCGCCACGTATCAGGCCTATCGCCATCGTCGTCTTCCGCCGCCCCGATGGCCGCATCCTGGTGGCGCCAGGCTACGACCACGTGAAGGGCCAGCGCTTCTACAGGCCCCTGGGAGGCGAGATCGACTTCGGGGAACGGGCGGAGGATGCCGCCCGGCGCGAGATTCGAGAGGAGATCGGCGCTGAAGTGGCCGACCTGCGACTGCTGGCGACGTTCGAAAACATCTTCGTGTATCGTGGCCACCCGGGCCACGAGCTGGTGTGGTGCTTCGAGGGCACGCTCCCGGACTCGCGACACTACGGGCAGGACGAGATCATGGCTCAGGAGGGCAAGGCGGCCTTCCCGGTCCGGTGGGTAGCGCTCGAAGCCTTCCGCTCCGGAGAGACGCCGTTATACCCGGACGGGCTGCTGGACCTGCTCGAGCGGGAGTGGGGGGCGCTATGATTGGCTGGCGAAGGGGATGATCTGCCTGTGCTTCTCTGAGGTTGTCCCATGACCACGACCACCCGGCTCTCAACTCAGTTCGCCCGCTTCCGCCGTCTGAGGCGGACGGAGGCGCTCCGCTCCCTGGTCGCCGAGACGCGGCCGGACGCCCGCGACTTCGTGTACCCCCTCTTCGTGACCCACGGCCGCGGCGTCCGCGACGAGATCTCGGCGATGCCGGAGCAATTCCAGGTGTCCCCCGACATGCTCGCCGCGGAAGCCCGGGAACTGCGCTCCCTCGGCATCGGCGCCGTCCTCCTCTTCGGCCTCCCGGCATCGAAGGACGCCGCCGGGTCCGAAGCGTACGCCCGTGACGGCATCGTGCAGGAGGCCGTGAGGACGCTGAAGGATGCGGACCCGGCCCTGTGCGTGATCACCGACGTCTGCCTCTGCGAGTACACCGACCACGGCCACTGCGGCATCCTCACGCCGGCGGGTGAGGTCGAGAACGACGCCACGCTGGAGCTACTTGCCCGCACCGCGGTCTCCCAGGCCGAGGCAGGCGCCGACATCGTCGCGCCGAGCGACATGATGGACGGCCACACGGCAGCGATCCGCGCCGCCCTGGAGGAGTCCGGCTTCGGCGGGACGCCGATCATGGCCTACGCGGCGAAATACGCCTCCTCTTTCTATGGTCCGTTCCGCGTCGCGGCGGACAGCGCGCCCCAGTTCGGCGACCGCCGCGGTTACCAGATGGACCCGCCGAACGCCCGCGAGGCGCTGCGAGAGATAGAGTCCGAGATCGCAGAAGGCGCGGACATCGTGATGGTGAAGCCGGCCCTCGCGTACCTCGATGTCCTCTCCAGGGCCCGCGCTCGCTTTGACCACCCGCTGGCCGCCTACAACGTCTCCGGCGAGTACTCGATGCTCAAGGCAGCGGCCAGGAACGGCTGGATCGACGGCGAGCGCGCGATGCTGGAGGTCCTGACCGCCATCAAGCGCGCGGGCGCCGATATCATCATCACCTACCACGCCAAGGAAGCCGCTCGCCTCCTTGCGCGATAAGACGGGGAATCGGCCGCGGATTCAGGACGGTCTCAGGACCGTCCTGGCCGGCCAGTTCGTCGGGGCCGATGTGGCGGCGAGGACGGCCTACTCATAGAAGTCCGTGCCGGCATTGAAGCGGAACTCGATCTGGCCGGTGCACGTCTCGCAGTGACACTCGTCCAGCACCTTCGACGGCACCCAGTCGCAGATGTCGGGCCACAGGCGCGAGGCGATGCCGTCGCCGCCGTAATGCTCGAGGCAGACGCCGCAGGCCGCCGTTTCCGCCACGGGCGATTCGCGCTGCTCCGGGCGCGACACGACGACGCGCTGATTTGCGGCGGAGAAGGCGCCGCACATCCCGCAGGGCGCTGGCCCGGCCGGGCCCTCCAGGTAGACGTCGAGGTCGGAGGCAGATCCCACCACCCCGGCAGGATAGCGCATCCGCGGGCCCTCAGGACTCGCAGCGGCGCTTGATCGACCGCAGCGCCGCCTCGAACTCCGCCCGCGTCTTCGGGCCAAGGTAGAAGCGGTCGATGACGTGGCCGACTACCGGCAGCGCCGTCCAGACGCGCAGCGCAGCCGTGAGGCGGCAGCCTCCCGGGGCCGGCTCGATCGTGTAGGTCTCGTCGTAGCGCAGGGGCCCCAGCGAGAGGAGCGAACGCAGCTTGCGCTCAGGCTCCACCTCAACCGGACGGTCGTGCAGTACCTGGAAGACGCCTGACCGCGTGCGCCAGCGCGCGTGCTGGCCCGGGCGGGGGTAGTCGGGCGGCGTCTCGAGGGCTTCCGAGACGCCGCTCTCCCACTCCACTACCTCACGGGGGTCGCTCAAGGCGCGCCAGACGCGGGCCGCCGGCGCCGCGACCTCTATCGAGACCACGAAAGCGTACACGCGGTCAGGCCCGTGTGCCGCTACCCTTCGATGGTCACGATGCCCTTCGTGCCGTCCACGGTGACCGTGGCGCCGTCGGGGATCACGTGCGTCCCGATCTGCGTCGCGACCACGCAGGGGATGGCGTACTCCCGGGCGCAGATCGCCGAGTGGGAAAGCACGCCGCCCGTGTCGGTGACCACGGCGGCCGCGATGGCAAAGAGCGGCGTCCAGGGCGGCGCCGTGGTCTTGCAGACCATGACCTCGCCCGGCTGCAGGAATTCGCCTTCCGCCAGCGTTCTGATGATCCGCGCCCTGCCCCGCACGACGCCGCGGCTCGCGGCCTGGCCTTTGATCTCGCGCCCGCTGAACTCAGGCATCCCGGCCCCGAAGAAGAGGTGGGCCAGCGCCTGGACCTCGGGCGGGGCGGCGCTCATGTCCGGCGGAGCGCCGACGAACGGCGGCGGCGTCATCGACCGCCAGCGCTGGTAGTCCGCCCGGCGCGACTTCGCCGTCGCGAGCACATCCGGCCCAGGGGCGTCCGCGGCGCGTCGCAGCTCATCGCTGGTGAAGTAGAAGACGTCCCCCGGCTCCGAAAGGGCGCCGGCTTCGACCAGCTTCCGGCCCAGCGCCAGCGCAGGCACGCGCAGCGAGCCGATGATTATGAGCTGCCAGAGGGCCCTCCCCTCGCTCATCGGCACGTGCATCTGCGCCGCTTCGAGCGCCTGGCGGAACTGCGACAGGGCCTCACCCTGCAACTTCGACTCCAGCTCTTTCGTCGCCGCCTCTCTCTGGGCGACGGCGCGGGCGATCGCTGCCGCTGGCGTGCGTTCGGGGTCGGAAAGGTAGCGCCCTACGAGCATCAGGGGCGTCCGCGGTTCTTCGGCCCACGTCGGACGCTCCGGCTCGCCCCAGCTCTCGGCGCGCCAGCCAAACTCGTCCAGGTATTCCCGGAGGCGGCTCATGAACTGAGGCCCGCCTTCGAGCGTCTCCAGCCCGTCGTAGCGCCCGCTGCGCAGCGCCTCGGCGACGGCAGGGTAACGGGCGGCCTCCTCTGCCAGCCCGGAAAGGCCGGCGCCGGCCGCAGCGCTGCCGTTCTCGAAGCCCTGCAGCAGCGTGGCCGCAAGCTGCGGGCCTTCGGGGCCAAGCGCCTGCTGAAGCATGTGCACGAGGCCGAAGGTCGGGCCCATGAAGCCGCTGATCACCTTCATCGTGAAACCAAAGGTGTGGATGGCCTCGCTCATGATGCGCTCGAACTCGGCGCCGAGTTGGGGCAGCGCCAGAGACTCGTAGTCGGCCGAGCGGATCCTGCGGCAGAAGTCCCTGATCTGCGGCAGGTAGTCCTTCGTCCAGACATCCGCGGCGCCCCGCTGGATGATCTCCGGCGTCGGGGGCCTGGGCGTCGGCATGGTGCTGAAGGCGTAACCGTTGACAAAGATCGTGTTAGCGCCCATGTAGGTGACGTACATCCGGTCCAGGAACTCGCCGCCCAGGGGCAGCATCGGCAGCGGGAAGTGCATTGGGTCGAAGAGCCAGGTCCGGGCCGCATCGGCCGGGTCCTCCCATGGCACCTCGAAGCTGTCGGACGCAACGCTAACTACCACTCAGTCCACCTCCACGTTGTTGCGTTCGCGGCCGGAGCCGCGCCTGACGCGGATCTTCTACCTCGCCGGAGCGTGGGGCAATAGCACGAGTGTGACGAGCTCACCTTATCACCGCCGGCGGAGGCGGCGGTGACGCATGAGTCGGCGTGATTAGCGGAGGAAGCGCGTGATCCCGCGCCGGCGGCGGGGGTTCTCCGTCTTCTGGTGAGCGCCTTCGATCTCCTCGCGCGTGATCTCGGCGAGGATGCGCTCCGGCGACTCACCCTTGTGCAGGCGGCGGGAGATGGCGATGCTCGCCAGCACGACGACGGCGGACGAGAGCACGGCGGCGGCGCCAATGTGCTTCTGGTAGCGCTTGGCGAGGTCAGGGAACTTGGCGACGGCCTTGTGGGCGAGTTCCAGGGCGGAGAGGGTGTGAGAGTCCGGGAGCTCGCCGTTGTGGTGCGGATGCCACTCGGCGTCGTGAACGTCCGCCTCCGGGGCGGGTTCGAGCTCAGTCAAAAGGGCACCTCCGGGATGTCCGCCCGATCTTAGCACGCGCCCCCGCCAATTCGGTTACCGTTAGGTTAAGTTGGCGCCGGCTCGCGGGGAGGCAGGCGCCTCAGGCGGCGGTCCAGCCGCGGTCGGCGGTAATGATGGCGCCGTTCACGTTCGAGGCCTCGTCCGAGGCGAGCCAGGAGAGCAGCGTCGCGATCTCGTCAGGCTGGGCCATGCCGCCGGCGAGGGCGTGATAGGGCGCGAGCCTCTCGAGCCCCCACTGGCTGCGGGGTGTGGCCGTGCGCCCGATATTCGTGGCCACGCCACCGGGGCAGATGGCGTTGCAGCGAATCCCCTCGCCGCGGTACACCCAGGCTATGGAGCGCGTGAGGCCGATGATCCCGTGCTTCGAGACCGTGTAGGCCACGCCCGCTGCGCCCCCGCCCAGACCGCCGACCGAGGCGATGTTCACGATCGCGCCTGACTTGCGCTCCATCATCGAGGGCAGCACCTTGCGGCAGAGCATCATCGGGCCGGTGACATTCACCGCCATCACCCGCTCCCAGGTCTCGTCATCCACCTCGTGCGCCGGCAAGAACCAGTCCATGATGCCGGCCACGTTCGCCAGCACGTCGACGCGGCCGTGCGCCGCGAGAGCGGCTTCGACGACGCGGTCGACGTCCGCCTGGTGGGTGATGTCGGCCGCGAGGGCCGTGACCTGGCGGCCGGCCTCTGCCGCAGCCTCAGCCGTCTCCTTGAGGCCGGCCTCGTCCACGTCGCAGGCGAAGACAATCGCGCCTTCGCCTGTCAGGCGCAGCACCGTCGCCCGCCCGATCCCGGAGCCGCCTCCCGTGACTATGGCGACTCGGCCGCTATGACGCTTTTCGTCCATCCGATCACCTCGCAGGGAATGCGCGCCGGCTATGACCAGCGCAGTTCGTAGAGACGGACCGGGTCCTCGAAGCCGCGCATTTCCGTCTCGCCCAGGTCCGAGAACAAGAAGCCCTTGCCCGCCGCCAGCTGGCGCACGACGTCCGTCACCACGATCTCGCCGCCCTTGGCCTTGCTGGCCGTGCGCGCGGCCAGGATCACGGCCGAGCCAAAGAGGTCGTCGTCTTCCGCGATCGGCTCGCCCGCGTTCACGCCGATGCGGACGTGCAGCGGCTCGGGCGTCCTCTGATTGCGGGCCGCGAATGTCTGCTGCATCTCGATCGCGCAGTCGAGCGCCCGGGAGGCGGAGCCGAAGGAGGCCATGAAGCCGTCGCCGAGGGTCTTAACTTCGGTGCCGCCGTGGCGCCGCAAGGCCTCGCGCACTATCGTCTCGTGCTCGCGCAGCACGGAACGCCCGCGCTCGTCACCGAGCCGGTGCATTAGCTCGGTGTGGTTTTCGAGGTCCGTGAACAGGATCGTGACGATGCTGCCGGGCAGGGCCCGAGGCGCCGTGTAACGCTCGCCCTCGTCCGAGAAGAACTCCTCGATGATCCGCATCACGCCGTCGGCGTCACCGGCGGTGTACATGAGCGCGTCGCCAGGCAAGAGCTGTAGTTGCGCCCCGCCGATCTGAGAGGCCAGGGCTATGCCGAGGTCAGATGCGAAGCGGCGCGCGTCTTTGCGATAGAGCAGCAGCGTCGGGCACTTCACGAGGGGCAGGTACGCGCTGACGTCGAACTGAGACTGGCCCTCGAGCCAGCGGGCCACGCCCGCCGCCGTCACCGAATCGCGCACCATCCGCGCCCAGAGACTCGATGACTCTGCGTTGTCCCAGCCGAAGGAGGTCCGGGCCAGCGTTTCCGTGTACACCTCCCAGCTCGCGTCCCGCAGAGAACGGACGGCGACGACCTGTGGCGTGGCGTGGTCCACGGCCCTCGCGTAGCCGTGCCAGAGGACCATCTTGCGCACGCGCTCCGCGTGGCGGGCGGCGTAGACGATGGCCGCAAGGGATGTGTGGTAGAAGCCGAAGATGAAGAAACTGTCGAGCCGTAGCTTGTCGACCACTGCCTCGAGGTCCAGGGCGTGTGCCTCCAGCGACAGGTCCGCGGCGTTTCGGTCCGACGACCCCGTCTCGCGGCCGTCGTAGCGGACGATGGTGAAGCGCCGGGCCAGCTTCTCATACCAGCGCCGCACCTCCGGTATGCGCCACTCGCCGACTACGTTCCCGAAGGCGGCGGCGGTGGTGAACACGATGGGTGGGCCGCTGCCATGCACCGTATAGGCGATGCCGACTCCGTCGCTGGTGCGCGCGTAATGCAGGACCGGGTCCACCCTTGAAGTTTACGGCGATCAGACCGTGCCGCAGGAGACCCTTACAATGGACGCGATTGATGAGCAGTTCACAAGGGTTGGAGGCACATGAATAAGCTCCTCTTGCTCGCGTTTCTCCTCGCGGCGACGGTCGCGTTCCTGAGCCTGCGCAAGCGTAAGGTCAAGTTCGAGATCGAGTTCGAGATGGAGCCGGGAGACGAGACGGAGGAGGAGTAGGCCGGGGTTAGCGGGCCAGGACCGCCGCGCCCTGCGTACAATGGCGCTATGCCTCGCCCGCGCCAGCCGCGGCTCCTGAACCAGCCCGAGCAGCCGTCACCCGACGAGTTCGACCCCTCCGCGCCGCTCGCGGCGCGCATGCGGCCGCGTACCCTCGACGAGTACGTCGGGCAGGACCACCTAGTCGGCCCGGGGCGCATCCTTCGACGGCTGATCGAGGCGGGCCAGCTGCCGTCGATGGTCTTCTGGGGCCCGCCCGGGACCGGCAAAACGACGCTGGCGCGCATCATCGCGGCCATGTCGAACGCCCACTTCTCGGCCGTCTCCGCCGTCTCGGCCGGGGTCGGCGACCTGAGGCGCGTGATCGCTGAGGCCCGCGAGCGCCGGCCCCGCAAGACCATCCTCTTCATCGACGAGATCCACCGCTTCAACAAGGCCCAGCAGGACGCCGTCCTGCCCTTCGTAGAGGACGGCACGATCACGCTCATCGGCGCGACGACCGAGAACCCGAGCTTCGAGGTCATCGGCCCACTGCTCTCGCGCTCGCGTGTGTTCACCCTGAACGCCCTTACCGAAGAGCAGGTGGCGACCCTGATCCGCCGCGCCCTGAGCGATGGCGAGCGGGGTATCGCCGCGCTCAACCCTGCGATGGACGATGAGGCGATCTCGGCCCTGGCGGCGTCCGTGGGCGGCGACGCCCGCATCGCCCTCAACGCCCTGGAGGCTGCCGCGATGTCCGTCACGCCGGACGAGGCTGGGCGGCGCGTAATCACGCGCGAGGTCGTCGAGGAGGCGCTGCAGCACCGCACCTACCTCTACGACCGCCAGGGCGACGCCCACTATGACACGATCTCCGCCTTCATCAAGAGCCTGCGCGGCTCTGACCCGGACGCCTCGCTCTACTGGCTGGCCCGAATGATCGAGGCGGGCGAGGACCCGCTGTTCATCGTGCGCCGCATGGTAATCCTGGCCGCGGAGGACGTGGGGCTGGCGGACCCGCAGGCGCTGTCGATGGCCGTGGCCTGCCAGCAGGCCGTGCACTTCGTTGGCATGCCGGAGGGCTTTCTGCCGATGGCCGAGTGCGCGCTCTACCTGGCGCTGGCGCCGAAGAGCAACAGCGCCATGACCGCGTACCTGAAGGCGAAAGAGGACGTCGAGGCGACGCGCAACGACCCGGTGCCCCTGCACCTGCGCAACGCCGTCACAGGGTTGATGCGCGGCCTCGGCTACGGCCGCGGCTACCAGTATGCCCACGACTACGCGACAGGTATCGCGCCGGGGCAGGCGTACCTCCCGGACCGCCTCAAGGGCCGCCGCTATTACACGCCGCGACCCCTCGGCCGCGAGCGCGAGGTCTGGGAAGCCTGGGAACGCCGCCTCCGCGGGACGCCGGAGTAGGACCGCCTGCGCCTGGCAGGCGACACGACTGGATTACGGGACCCGTCGCGATGGAGTTGACCCTGCCGGCCCCGGCCCTGGAGTCCGCGCTAGTCCGCGTCCTCGCGCATGTTGTCGATAGCCCGCTGCACCATCGGCCTGCGACGCCGTCCTTCCTCCCGCTCGATCGCCACCGCCCCGGGGTCGCTCTCGCCCAGGGCCCGGATGACGTAGAGGGCGTAAGCGTCGCGGATCGCCGCCGGGAAGCCCTGGATGTCCTGAGTCTGGTTAACCGCGGCCTTCGCCATCCGCACTAGGAACGGGTCGTTCTCGGCGACGCGCCTCGCGTAGGCCATCGTCCGGCGGTCAAGCTCGTCGCGCGGGTAGACCCGGTTCACCAGGCCGTACTCCTTCGCCTCCTGGGCGGTGATGAAGCGGCTTTCGAACAGGATCTCCTTCGTCTTGCGCGCACCCAGGTCCCACGGCGGAGTGAAGTACTGGAAGGCCGCCGCCAGGAACATCGCGTCGTCCGCTGCAAAGATGAGGTCCATGGCCGAGGCGATCATCCAGCCGCCGAAAATGCAGTAGCCCTGTACGGCGGCGATCGTCGGCTTGGGGAGGTCGCGCCAGCGCAGGGACATATCTACGTAGAGGTCGTAGCCGCGCTTGTACCGGCCGCGCACGCCTGGCTCGTCGGGCCGCGCCTCGCGGTCCGCCACCTGCTCCGGCGTGCCAAGGTCGTGGCCGGCGGAGAAGTGCTGGCCTTCACCGCGCAGGATTATGACCCTGACGTCGCGGTCCTCCGCCGCCTTCGCGAAGGCGTCGTCCATCTCCTCCAGGAGCGTCCGGCTCTGGGCGTTGCGGTACTGCGGCCGGTTCAGGGAGACCACTGCCACGTGGTCCTTCACTTCATAGAGGATGCTGCGGTACTCGGACATGACCACCTCCTGGTCTCGAGGCTCGGCGACGTGGCTGGATCTTCCCGCCTCGCACAGTGACAGTCCAGTGTCCGCACCGCCGTCTCCTGTCCGCCGCGAGTGCGAGCACAGCTGGCGAGGGACCTAGGGCGCCGGCGGCGGAAACGAAGCCCTCCGTGCGACTTCGGGAGGCCGTCCCGGCCCGGCCTGCCTTAGTCGAGCCTCTGCGTCTCGATCCCGGGCATCACCCACGACGGCGCCGGCGGCGGCACGGCGACGAACGTCGCCCCGGGCGTCTCCGGCCCGACGCCGTTGACCTGGAGGCGGTACTCCGTCAGGTACTGCACTTCGCCGTCCTTCAGGCGGAAGGGGCGGTCGTGGCCGGGATAGATCGCCGCACCAGAAGCGCTGATTCGCTTCGCCGAGGCGATGGCCTGGGCTTCGTTCCAGAAGATGAAGGAGATGTTGCCGGTCAGGGCCGCCCTGGCGTTCGGCAGCGCGTCGCCGACGACCAGGCATTTGCCGTCGTCCGTCTCCACCTCCAGGCCGATGCTGCCCGCCGAGTGGCCGATCAGTTCGACCACGCGGCAGCCAGGCATCACCTCGTAGCCTTCGCCGACCTCGACCAGCGGGAGGCTCTCGATCACGGCGCCCGTCCACTTCGGCGTCGCCCAGTCGTTTTCGTGCGGACGAGAGGCGTAGCGGCGCTCGTTCGGGTGCAAGAGCAGCGCCGCGTGGTCGAAGAGGTCGACATTCTGGACGTGGTCCCAGTGCGAGTGGCTCAGCACCTGCGCATCGATGTCACGCGGGGTCAGCCCGCGTTCACGGAGGCGCGCCAGCAGCAACGAGCGCCGGCCCACGTGTGCGGAGTCGAACAGCACCCGCTTCTCGCCCTCGATCAGCACGACCGCGCAGAAACCAATGATCCCCTGGTCTGTCCCCAGTCCATAACCCTCCATCAGGACGTCGATCTTCGGCATAATGCGCACCTCCTCTGGCGGTGAATCATAGCTGCGGCGGGCCGCCGGCTGAACGACCGCGCGGTCCGGTTGACCGCGGGCGCAGGCAGGGCGTAGATTCCCGCCACCGGAGGTAGCGACGATGCGACGCTTGTTCCGCCTGACACTCCTACTCGGCCTCATCGGCGGGG
>DATLYJ010000131.1 GCA_035574915.1 Dehalococcoidia bacterium
CGCCCCCCCCGCCCCGCCGCCCGAAGTCACCCTGACGTTCAACTTCCTGGGCTCGCCCAACCTGGTCTTTGTCTGCTGGGTCCCGTCCGGCCAGGATGCGAACTTCACGGATGTGAAGACGGTGATCCGCGAAGGTGAGCAGGTCCGAGAAGAGGTGCGCTACGGCGTAAAGGAAAGCGACTGTGGCGGCGCTGCCGGCGCCAGCCTCTACATGTGGCAGCCGGGCTTCTATCACTACGCCGTCCGGGCCTGCAACAACGCGGGTTGCTCCCAGTGGAGGGACGCCTACGATGATGCCCGCTACTGGTTCACCATCCCCTGCGCCGATGCCAGCGGCGCCGCCTGCGCGCGGCGGCGTTAAGGCGCCCGGCGCTCGTGCCGGCTAGACCACTGCCACCAGCGCGAAGCCGCCGATTAGCAGCAGCGTCGCCAGCGTGAAGAGCGTCGCCTGCAAGGGACGATCGCCCATCGTTGGCCCTGGGCCCTGGGCGAAGGCCGCCAGGTACAGGACAAGGCCAGCCGCCATCATCACCCAGCCGGCGAGCGTCATAGCCCGATACTACATCGTGCCGGGGCTCGTGCCGCCAGGACAGATGGTGCTTTGCCAGGGAGGCTGCCTGGCCCGCGACGAAGCGGCCAGGACTTGCGCGGTTGACCGCCCCGCTCCAGGCCTCTGTCCCCCGAGACGTTCGGTCGATGCTATCTGGCATGATTAGCGCTGCAGTAGCGCCGGACGCGTAGAAGGAGCGCAAGCATGGACGCTGACCAGGTCTTTACGCGGGTGGGCGATCTCGCCCGCCGGTTCGCCGCCGAGCGCCCTGAGCGGCAGGTCCGGCGCCACCTGGACAAGCAGGACTTCTCGGGCCTTGCCGACGCCGGCTTTTTGCTTACGGGCGTGCCGGCAGCGATGGGGGGACTGTGGCAGGACGTCGCGTCATCGACGCGGCCGGCTGCCGAGGCACTTCGGACCCTGGCCCGGGGCGACCCCTCTGTCGCTCTGGTGGCGTCGATGCACCCGGCGGTGCTCTCGTTCTGGCTCTGCCAGCCCGAGGCGCCGGCGCCGTATCGCGAGGCCTGGCGGGAGCAGCTCGAGGCCATCGTTCGCACGGCGTTGGAGGGGCACTTCTGGGGCACGATTACGTCGGAGCCGGGCAGCGGCGGCGACGTCGGCAAGACCAGGGCGGTAGCCGAGCCAGCTGGCGAGGGGAGGTATCTCATTTCGGGCGCCAAGCACTTCGGCTCGGGCTCCGGGGTCACTTCCTACATGATCACCACGGCCCTGCCGCGAGGTGAGGAGTCGGCGGACTGGTTTTATCTCGACGTCCGTGACGCTCGGTGGGACGGGTCCGGCGGCATGCGCCTCGTTGCCGAGTGGGACGGCCACGGCATGGCAGCGACCCAGAGTCATGCCTTCGAGTTCTCTGGTTACGATGCGACGCGCATGGCCTGGCCGGGGAACTTGCGCGTGGTCTCCGGCAAGGCTGGCGCATTCGTATCGGCGCTGTTCACTGCCGTCGTTACCGGCGTGGTCGAGAGCGCCGTGGAGCTCGCCCGAGAGCAGGTCGCTCGACGCCGGGACTCACTGAGGCCTTACGAGCAGGTTGAGTGGGCGCGGGTGGAGAATGAGGCCTGGCTCATCAGCCAGGCGTACGAGGGCATGCTGCGCCGGATCGAAGCCAAGGGCTCGGAGGCCCTGCTCGATGCCCTGCACGCCAAGACCGCGGTGGCCGAACTGGCGGAGTCGGTCACGGGCCGCATCTGCAAGATCATCGGTGGCGGCACATTCGGGCGCGGGTCTCCCTTTGGCTTCTTTTTCGAGGACGTGCGGGCGCTCGGTTTCCTGCGCCCGCCCTGGGGGCTGGCGTTCGACCAAATCCTGGAACGGACGTGGGCTGCCCATGCATGAGCAGGAGTTGCTGGAAGCGTTCAAGGCCTACCGTGTGGAAGCGCACCAGAGGCTGTTCGCAGTCGTTGACGAGCTAGACTACAACCAGTTCCGCTGGCAGCCGGCCCAGACCTTACCTTCGATCGCTTTCCACGTCTGGCACCTCGGTCGCTGGGCGGACTTCGACCGCGTGGCCATCGGCGGTGGCGAGCAGGTCTGGGTCGCCGAGCGGCTGGCTCAGCGCTGGGGCCTCCCGTCTTCCGGGCTTGGCGTCGCGGAGACCGGCATGGGCATGGGTGACGCGATGACGCCGGCCCTCGCTCGCGTCCCGAGCGAACAAGTCCAGGAGTATGCGTTTCGTTGCTTGCGCGCGCTCGACGATGCAGTCGCCAGCCTGGCGCCGACGGACCTGAGGCGGACCACTTCCGGGGCGACGGGCGATTCACGGGATATCGTGACCGTCCTCCTCGGCCATTTCGCCCATGACAACCGCCATTTGGGTATGATCGAGGCCCTTCGCGGCATGCAGGGGCTCAGCGGCACGGCAACTGACTGAGTGGGAGGGGCGCCATGGACTACGAGCAGATCATCTATGAAGTAGAGAGGGGCCGGGCGCGGATCATCCTCAACCGTCCAGAAAAGCTGAATGCTCTCTCTGGCTACCTGCAGCGCGAGCTGAACGACGCCCTCTGGCGCGCAGACGCCGACCCCGAGGTGCACTGCATCATTCTCAAGGGCAACGGCCGCTCGTTCTGCTCCGGATACGACCTCACGCCGTCGCCGCCCCCGCAGAACCCTACGGCTCTCGGGCCCGCGCGCCCGACCCGCCGCGGCCAGTCCATGGAGGACGACGCCTGGCGCCTGGAACAGGGCCAGCACCTCCGCATGGCCATCTGGGACATCCACAAACCCGTGATCGCTCAGGTCCACGGCTACTGTCTCGCGGGCGGCACGGACCTGGCGCTCCTCTGCGACATCGTCGTCGCCGCGGAGGACGCGAGCATCGGCTTCCCGCCGGTGAGGGCGATGGGGTCGCCCGTCGCGCACATGTGGACATACCTGGTCGGGCCGCAATGGGCGCGCTACATGCTCCTCACCGGCGACTCCATCGACGGCCGCGAGGCCGAGCGTATCGGGCTCGTCTGGCGCGCCGTGCCGGCCGACCAGCTGGAGGCCGAAGTGGAGCGCCTCGCGGACAAGATGGCGATGATCGACACGGACCTCCTCGCGGCGAACAAGCGCATCAGCCAGATCGCGATGGAGATGATGGGCGCCCGCACTATCCAGCGCATGGCAGCAGAGATGGACGCGCGCGCTCACCTCTCGCCGGCCGTACGCGAGTTCAATCAGATCAGCCGCGAGCAGGGTCTCAAGGCAGCCCTGGAGTGGCGCGACGCGAAGTTCGGCGATGGTCGCACGGCCGAAGAGTATCGCCGCCGCCGCGAGGAGCAGATCCGCCGGCTCCAGGGCTAGGGCAGAGAACGATGTCGGGAGCGGAGCTAGTGGGACAACAGAAGAGGACATGCGCCGGGGGTGCAGGTTGAGGCGGGACAGTCCTTGCACTCCGTCGCCTGCACTGTCCGCCGAGATGCCATGCTGATCCGCGCGACCGACGACTTCCGCTTCGAGTGGCCCGACCCGGCGGACGCGAATTTGGTCTGGCTGTGGGACCAGATGCACATACCCCGGCCGCTGCCTCCGCTGGCGGCGGAGCTCACTGCCCAGATGATGGCTAGGGTCATGGGCGGCCGCTCCCTGATTGTCAACGGCTACCCCTATCGCTCCTTCGGTCCGCCCGCGCCCGCCGCTTCGCCTGGCCCCGCGGGGCCGCCTCTGCTGATCAGCGTCGACCCGATGAAGATCTGGGAAGAGGAGCAGCTCCCCAGGCTGAAAGAGATCATCGCCCGCATCCGCCACCGCGACTACGGCTCCATGTCTGCCGCGCGACTCGCGGGCAGCCTGGACGAATTGAGCGCCGAGGCGGCCGAAGCGATGTCGTTGACCTTTGGCCGGGCGATGGTCTTCAGCGTCGCGTCGAATGCGCTTCTCGACTTCTGTGAGGCCGAGCTCGGGGCCGGCGCGGCCGTTAAGGCGACCGCGATGCTCCAGGGCTTCGAGAACGAGTCGTCGGCCTCGGGAGCCGGCCTCTCCAGGCTCGCGGAGATGGCATCAGGCGTCCCGGGCTTGCCGGAAGCGCTGGCGAGCGGCAGCCGGGAGCGCGTCGCCGCCGTTCGCGGCAGCGAGGCATTTCTGCGGCAGTTCGAGGCGTACCTTGATGCCTACGGTTTGCGGGCGCCGAGCTGGGGACAGATGCACCTGCCGACCTGGTCGGAAGACCCGAGTGTCCCCATGAAGCTGATTGCCCGGTATGCATCGGACCCGCAACGCGGGCCAGCCGCCGCCCTTCGGCGCGCGGCGCAGCAGCGCGAAGAGGTGGTGCGGGAGGTGGAGGCGAGGCTGCCTCCCGACAAGCTGCCTCGCTTTCGCGAGTTGCTGGCCGCGGCCCAGCGCTCTGTACCGGTCAGCGAGGGCCGGGCGCTCTGGCAACTCATCGTCTCCGGTGTCATGCGCATACCATTGCTCGCCCTGGGACGCCGCCTCGTGGAGGAGAGTGGTCTCGCTTCGCCCGAGGACGTCTTCTTCTTCGACGTGTCCGAGCTCCAGGACCTGGCCGCCGGCCACGGCGTGCCGGCGCCGCGCGAGTTGGCCGCTCAGCGCCGCGCCGACCTCGCGCGGTGGGAGAAGCTGATACCGCCGCGTTTTCTCGGCGCTCAGCCGCCGGCCGGCATGACGGGCATGACCGGCATGATGTATCGGTTCTTTGGCCTCGGGGTGGAGCAGTCCGGCGATGCACGCATCGTGAACGGGATCGCCGCAAGCAAGGGCGTCGTGAGGGCTCGGGCGCGGCTGATCCTCGACCTCGGGGAGTCGGACCGGCTTGGGGCGGGCGAAGTCCTGGTCTGTTCCTCCACGGCGCCTCCCTGGACGCCTCTCTTCGCCATCGCCTCGGCGGTGGTCAGTGATACAGGCGGGGTCCTGTCGCACACCGCCATCGCCGCCCGCGAGTATGCGATCCCGGCGGTAGTGGGCACGGGCGTGGCCACCAGACGCATTCCAGATGGCGCGACCGTCACCGTCGACGGCGGCCAGGGCATCGTCAGGATCGAGGACTGAGTGCCTTCGCAGGACGGCCTGGTCTCGATCTACGAGTGCTCCGACGGCCGCGACTTTCCCGTGCGCTGGCGTTCCGCGGAAGAGGCCGGTTCCACGTGGCACTGGGACCCGGAGCACAACCCTGCCCCGGTCACGCCCCTGGACGAGGCGATCTGGCGGGAATGCGGGAGCGGCAGCCGCCGTGCCCGCAGCGAGTTGGGTTTCGCCGAAGGGGACGTGTTCGTCGGCGGCTCCTCTTTCGCCTACTTCAACGGCTTCAACTACTGGCACGAGTCAGAGCCGGACGAGGAGGCGCGGGCCAGGGCGGCGGAAGTCAACCGCCGGTTGCGTGAGCAGTACGGCAGCGCCGCCAACTTCTGGCTGCAGTACTGTATGCCGCGGGCGATCCGCGCCGTCCAGCAGCTCCTGGCCTCGACCGGCGATGAACCCGTGGCGTCTCTGATCGACACCTTCGGCTATGGTTTCGAGCAGACCTTCCTGATGTGGGGCATCGACGAGGACCACCCGGTCCGCTTTCTGCGCGAGGAGCTCGGCGACGAGGCCGAGCGGGTAGCGGTCGAGCTCACGAAAGGCTATCCGACGGCTACCCTGCAAGCCGCCCAGATCCTCTGGGAGCTGGCCCAGGACGCCAGGGCTTCGCCCCCGCTCGCGGCGCTGTTCGCCCGCGGGACCCCGACCCTGGAAGAGGTTGAGGCCGTGGAGGGTGGCGGCGCTTTCGCCGAAGGGTTCAGGCGCTACCTCGACTACTACGGCTGGCGGACCACGGACTGGGACCCCTCCAGTCCCACTCTACGGGAGCAGCCCGAGATCAGCCTCCAGGTGGTGCGCCGCACGATCGTGGAGGACCTGCCGGAGCCGGCCTCGCTGGTGGCGGCGGCGGCCGATGAACGGGAGGCCGCGATCGAGGTCTTGGAGCAACGCTTCCGCTCCGACGCGGCCAAGCTGTCCGAGTTCCGGGCCCGCCTGCTGACGCTGAGCGGGTATCTGGGGCTCAAGGAGGGTCGCGCGCAATGGCAGCTCAGCCTCTGCGGCGCCATCCGCCATGCCTTGCTCGCGCGCGGCCGGCGTCTCGTGGAGGCTGGCGGCCTGGAAGCGGCAGATGACGTCTTCTACCTGCTGCCCGAGGAGATCGAGGCTGCCGTTGCAGGAAGGTCGGGGTGGGGCTCCGTCGTCGCGGGACGGCGCGCGGCGCGCCTGCGCTGGCTCGGCGTGGTACCGCCAGCGACCATAGGCGGCGAGGCGCCGGCGGAGGCGGAGAAGGCCGCCGCGCCTGGCGAACTGCGCGGCATCGGCGCCAGCCGTGGCGTCGTGACGGCGCCGGCGCGCGTGCTTGCGTCTTTCGACGAATACGAACGCCTGCAGCCGGGTGAAGTGCTCGTCTGCGCGACGACCACGCCGGCGTGGACGCCACTGTTCGCCGTCGCGGGCGCGATCGTGGCCGATGGCGGCGGCCTGCTCTCGCACACGGCGATCGCGGCGCGCGAGTACGGCATTCCGGCCGTTGTGGGCGTACGCGGCGCGACGACGACCATCCGGGACGGGCAGACCGTGACCGTGGATGGCAGCGCGGGCGTGGTGCGGCTGGGCGGATGACCGGCGCCGATGCGTGCACGAGTGATTGCCAGCCGGTTACACTCTGCGCCTGCTCCGCCCGGCGGGCGCTAGCCGGGGAGCTGCGATGGCAAAGATGACTGTCTACAAGTGCCCCGACGGCACGGACTTTCCGGTGGCCTGGGAGGACTCGGAGGACGAGAAGCACGGCTGGTTCTGGGACCAGATGCACACGCCTCTGCCGGTTACGCCGCTGTCAGCCGTCCTCTGGAGGGACATTGGTAACGGGTTCAACCATACGAGCGACGTAGTCGGCTTGCCGACGTTCGGCGTGCGGCTCAACATCCATGGCTTCGGTTACATACGTCAAGAGCCGTACGGCGATAACCAGGCGCTGCGCGAGCGGATGCGGGCCAGAGACGCCGAGGAGCGCGGGCCCCATCTCCTGAGTCTTTGGAGGGAGCGGTACGAACCAGAGTGCCGGGCGCTGACGCGCTCGATCCGTGCGATGGCTTCGGACGTGACGTCGCTCGAAGCGGGACTCGAACTATTCCCGCAGGTCCACGCCGCCCGCAGGCGTCTCGGCCAGATACACATGCTTGCGATGGGACTCACGACGGAGGCCTCATCGCGCTTCATTGACCTGTGCAGAGAACGCTTCGGCGCCGAAGGCGAGCTGATCGCGACGGACCTCATGGGCGGATTCCCCAACCGCTCTCTCGACTCGGCCAATGGCCTCTGGGGATTGAGCGAGGTCGTCAAGGAGCTCCCCGCGGTGGAGGGACTGATGCGCTCCGAGAACACCGGGGTGTTCCTCGAGAGGCTCGACGGGACGGAAGGGGGAGCCAGGTTCCGCGAGCGGCTGACGGCCTACCTCGATGAGTTCGGACACAGGAACGAGTCCTTCAGCGAACTCTCGTTCCCTACCTGGGCGGAAGAGCCAAAGTTCCCGTTGCTGATGGTGCGGCGTTACCTGGACCAGCCTCCGGAGTCGAGCCCTTCCGAGATGCACCGTCGCACGGAACGGCGCCGGGAGGAGCGCCTGGCGGCGATAGCGCCGGCGCTTTCGGGCGACGACGAGGCATGGCGCAAGTTCCAGCACGAGATGCGCATGGCGCAGCAGCGCACGGTGCTCATCGAGGACCACAATTTCTACATCGACCAGCAGGGGCCTGCTGCGAGCAGGCGGTTTTGCCTCGCGATAGCCGACCGCCTGATCGAAAAGGGGTTGGTCGACGACCGGGACACCGCCTTCTACCTCACGGAGCAGGACATGGAGCGTGTCGTGGCCGGTGACTCGGCGAGCCTCCGGAGTCTGGCTGCCGCGCGGCGCGCGGAACGAGAGCGCTGGCTGCGGGTGCTTCCGCCGGCTTCGATCGGCGAAGCGGAAGTCTCGATGCCGCCGTTCATGCAGCGCTTCTTCGGTCCCGTGGCCAACGAACCCATGGGCGACGGCGCCATCCGCGGGGTCGGCGGCAGCCCGGGCGTCGTGCGGGCGACCGCGCGTCTCATCCTGGGCCTCGATGACATCGACCGGCTCGCTCCCGGTGAGGTCCTCGTGACCTACGCGACGGCGCCGCCGTGGACGCCGGCCTTTGCCATCGCCGGCGCGGTCGTGACCGACGTCGGCGGGACGCTTTCGCACTGTGCCGTCGTGGCGCGCGAGTACGGCATCCCCGCGGTGGTGGGAGCCAGGCTGGCGACTGCGACGATCCGGGACGGCCAGCTGATAACGGTGGACGGGACGAACGGAGTGGTGAGGCTCGAGGGATGACTCCGAGAGGAGCACGAAACTGGTCGGGACAGACACAGCCCCGCCCGGCTTGCTGTATCCTGCTCCCTGCTTCCTGTTTATCGCGCTGTTGGCTCTGCCGGAGGCTCCTTTGCCCGCCCTAGACTCCCGCATCGTCTTTGCTTCCGGGACCGGGACGCCGGAGCACAGGGCGCTGGTGGTGGCGCTGGCCGAGGCGGGCGCCGACGTGGCGGTGGCGGGTCCCGCCGGGATGCCGTATGAGGTGCTCTTGAACTCGATCTCGAACGAGGTCTGGGCGATGGGCCGCCGCTCGACCGTGATCGCCTACAACCCCCAGGACTCGCGCTCCTTCGCCGATGCCGTCACGCGCGCCGCGGCCGAGCTCGGCCGCATCGATTTCGTGGTGCGCGTGGAGCCGGTGCTGAACGCGTAGGCAGAGGTTCAGCGGTTCAGCATCTCAGCATTTCAGGATTTCAGGTCGGGAGTTGGGTTTACATGAATACGGGGAGGCTGGAAGCCTCGTAGCTAGTATGTGCGCGTGAAGCGCCTGGCAGCCGCCTTCCTCGTCGTGCTGCTGGCGGCCTGCTCGGCGGTCCGCGGCAGCGAGACGCCCGGGCCGGCGGTTGAGGCTACCAGGGCGGACGCGGCTGCGCGTGTCCCGGCCACGGCGGTCCCTGCGGCGCCGGTCGCGCTGGCGAGCATGGAGCCAGCGTCCGCGGACTCGCCGCCCGATGCGGCCGGCAGCTACCTGCTCGATACCTCAACCGGGGCGCTGTATTTCGCCTCGCCGTTGCTGGACGGCGTTTGGTCGCCGGACGGCGGCGTCATCGCTTTCGCGCGCTGCTGCTCCGGGGACGGCTTCATCGACCTGCTCGATGTCCGCGGCGCTGTGGCCCGCCGGGTCGCCACCGGCGATGTGCGCGACCTCGCCTGGTCGCCCGACGGGTCGAAGCTTGCCTTCGTGCCGATGAACGAATTCCAGGCCGGCACCGGCGTGCGGGTCATGGCCCGCGATGGCTCCCGGGTGCAGGCCGTGGTCTCCCACATGGGCGCCGGCGACCCGCGCTGGCTGGACGAAGACCGCATCGCCTACACGGTCGGGCTGCCGAACGCCGACGAGCCGGCCTTCTACCTGGCGCGACTCTCCGACCCGGGACAGCAGCGGCGACTCGATCGAGAGGAGCCGCCCGGCGTCCTCGATCCGCGCGTCATCTTCGGCTCGCCTTCGGCAGACGGGGCCTGGGTAGTCTACTTCGACGGTCCCTATCGCCGGGGCGAGGGCCGGAGCGTCGCCTGGGAGCGCTCCAGCCGCAGGCTCATAGAGCTGGCGCCGCGCCTTGTGCTTGCGCACTGGGCCGGCGCAACGCACCGGGCTCTTCTGCTATCGATCGATGGCCCCACCGGACTTGCGCTGGCGGAAGTCGTCGACTTCGCCTCCGGCAGGGGCGCGCCGGTCCCGGGCGGCTTCGAATCGCGCTGGGCTGCGGACGCGCAGACCGTCGTGCACCTCGGCTATCAGTGCCGCGACGGTGCTCCAGGTGGGGAGACAGAGGTCTTTGCTACGATTCCCGGGGGGCCGGGCCGGAATGTCTCGCGAACTCCGGGGGAAGTGGAGTACGCGCTTGCGCCGGCTCCGGACCGCGGAGCCGTAGCCTTCGCGGCGAAGGCCGGGGATGCCGGCGCGTGGCGCCTGACTGTCGCCGACCTCGGCACGACGGCGGTCCACATGTCCTTCGATCTCCGCCTTCCCGTTCAGCTGCGCGACGGTGCCTGGTCGCCCGATGGCCGCTATCTCCTGTTCACGCTCGGCGCCGGTCCCGGCGGCGCCTGCGAGTGATGTCCTGGTCCCCGCACACACACGGTTGGCGCTGCGGAAGTGCGTATGTTAGGATGTTGGCGACTACGACAGAGATAGCACGACGAGGAAGGCCCGAGGCAAGCCTGCAGTTTGCCGAGGGGGCCAGCCCTGAAGGGGCCGGATGCTCACAGCGGAGCGCAAGACCGAAATCATAGAAACTCACAAGACTCATGAGGGCGACACCGGCTCGCCCGAGGTTCAGATTGCCCTGCTGACCGAGCGGATAAACCACCTCACGCAGCACCTCCGCACGCACCGTAAGGACCATCACAGCCGTAGAGGGCTCCTCAAGATGGTCGGGCAGCGGAGAAGGCAGCTCGCCTATCTAAACAAGACGGACGTTGAGCGCTATCGCGCCATCGTCGCCAAGCTGGGCCTCCGCAAGTAACCACCCTGCGGGGGCCTCGTCGTAGTTGAAGGACCTCGCCGCGGCGAGGAGGAGCGGGTCTTTCCGGGGCCGGAAAGGCTGCGCGCGGAGAACGGGTGGCCCATAAGTCGTTGGCTCTGGGACGGGCGCGTCACTCCCGGCTGGTCGCCAGGCTGCAGCGCACTATCCGTACCCTCTGACCTATAGCACCTGGAAGGAACAATAGAGAGAATGTCGAGCATCTATCAGGTAGACCTAGATGGCAGTCCGCTGATCATCGAGACCGGCCGGCTGGCGCACCAGGCGAACGGCTCCGCCACGGTCGCCTTCGGCGAGACCGTAGTGCTTGTCACCGCCTGCGCCAGCCCGGAGCCGCGTGACATCGACTTCTTCCCGCTGACGATCGACTTCGAGCAGCGGCTGTACGCGGTCGGCAAGATCCCCGGCGCCTTCCCCCGTCGCGAAGGGCGCCCCTCGGACGACGCCATACTCGCCGGCCGCATGATCGACCGCGGCCTGCGGCCGCTCTTCCCCAAAGGTTTCCGCAACGAAGTGCAGGTGATCATCACGCCGCTGTCGGCGGACCAGGAGAACAACCCGGACGTTATCGCGGCCGTCGGCGCCTCCGTGGCTCTCGCGATTTCCGACATCCCCTTCGAGGGCCCGGTCGCAACCCTGCGCGTCGGCCGCATCGACGGCAAGTTCATCCTCAATCCCACCTTCACGCAGCTCAAGGAGAGCGACCTCGACCTCGTAGTCTCGTCGACGCGCGAGAAGGTGATCATGGTCGAAGCCGGCGGCGACAGCGTGCCCGAGGACGTGATGGTGGAGGCGATCGCTTACGCCCACCAGCGCAACCAGGAGATCATCGCCGTCCAGGACCAGATGGTGGCCGAGCTCGGCAAACCCAAGATGGAGGTCAGGGCCAAGGTCATGGACACCAGGGCCCACGAGGCCATCGCCGCCTATCTGGCCGACCGCACGCAGGAGATCCTGAGCTCCGTCAAGCAGGAGCGCGAGGAGGGGCGGCGCGAGCGCATGGCCGAGCTGATCGAGCGTTTCGAGGACGAGTTCGGCGTCGAGCAGATCGCTATGGCCCTCGATGCCGTGATCAAGCAGACGGTGCGCGACAACGTCCTCAAGAACGGCCTCCGCCCCGACGGCCGCCGCGTGGACGAGTTGCGGCCCATCTCGTGTGACGTTGGCATCCTGCCGCGCACGCACGGCTCCGGCCTCTTCCAGCGGGGTGAGACCCAGGTGCTGACCATCGCCACCCTGGGCCCGATGAGCATGCAACAGAAGATCGATACCCTCTCGCCGGAAGAGCACAAGCGCTTCATGCATCACTACAACTTCCCGCCCTTCTCGGTCGGTGAAGTGCGGCGCCTGGGTGGCGTCGGCCGGCGCGAGATCGGCCACGGGGCGCTGGGCGAGAAGGCCCTTCTGCCCGTGATCCCGAGCGAGGATGAGTTCCCTTACACGATCCGCCTCGTCTCCGAGGTCATCGGCAGCAACGGCAGTACCTCCCAGGCCAGCATCTGCGGCAGCACGCTGGCCCTCATGGACGCCGGCGTGCCGATCAAGGACATGGTCGCCGGCGTGGCGATGGGCCTGGTGACGGGCGAGGACGGCGACTACAAGATCCTCACCGACATCGCCGGCCTCGAGGACGCGCTCGGCGACATGGACTTCAAGGTTGCCGGCACGCGGCGAGGTATCACTGCCATCCAGGCTGACTTCAAGATCAGGGGCCTGAGCATCGACCTGATCCGCGAGATCATCTACCGCGCCCGCGAAGCGAGGCTGTTCATCCTCGACAAACTCGCGGAGACGATCTCAAAGCCGCGGGCCGAGCTTTCCCGCTACGCACCCCGGATGTACCGCATCCAGATTCCGCCCTCGAAGATCGGCGTCGTCATCGGCCCCGGCGGCAAGACCGTGCGCTCGATCGTCGACGAGACGAAGTGCACGATCGACGTGCAGGACGACGGCACCGTGCTCGTCGGCTCCAACAACGAGGAGGCGGCCCGCAAGGCGATCGCCATCATCGAAGGCCTGACGCAGGAGGCGCAGGTCGGCCAGATCTACACAGGCCGCGTGACTCGCACCGTGGACTTCGGGGCCTTCGTCGAGATCATGCCGGGCAAGGAAGGCCTGGTGCGCATCGGCGAGCTGGCGGACTACCGCGTGCCCAGCGTGGAGGACGTGGTCAAGGTCGGCGACGAGATCATGGTGATGGTCACCGAGATCGACAACATGGGCCGCATCAACCTCTCGCGCCGCGCCGTTCTCGAAGGCGCCCAGCCGGGTGAGGAAGAAGAGGAGACGGGCGAGATCCCGTCGCCGCTCACTCGCCGCGCTTCGACCCTGACGCCGATGCGCTCCGCGACGCCGCCAAGGCCTGTCGGGCGGCAGGACGGGCGTCCCGGTG
>DATLYJ010000132.1 GCA_035574915.1 Dehalococcoidia bacterium
CGGGCGTCGATTAGTGCTGGTCATCAGGCGCGCGAAGCCGGAGTTCCCCAGCGCGCGCTGCAGGCGGCGCACGTTCATGCGCGCCAGCGGCTCCATACCACGGGGAGGCGCCTTGAGCCCGCGACTCGCGCGCGCAGGGGCCTTCGCCCGCTGGCGGACTACCTCCGGGGCACGCTCTGCCTGGTCCATCCGCGGATGTACCTCCGTCCAGAGCCAAGACTACTAGCGGCAGATTGAGGAAATGTTGATTGGGTTGCGCCTGGAGGCCGGAGCGCAGGCCTGCGCCCGGCGCCTGCTGCTCCGGCCGCGGGCGCGCGACGACGGCCTCAGGAGAGGCGTCGTCTCAGGATGGGGGCTATGAGGACGGCGGCGAGAGCGATGGCAATCGCGGCTGCAGGTCCCGGCCGCGGCGCCGCGAGCCCGCCATCGCCGGTCGAGGGAGGGCGGATGCCGGCCGGCGCCCCGGTCCCCAAGCCGACGCCCACGCCGGTGCCGGTGCCTGTCCCTGTCCCGGCTGCGGCGCCCGCGGCCTGGGCCGTGCCTGTCGCCGCGGCTGCCGAGGGCGCCCCCGGCGTACCGGCGCCAGCCACGGGCGCGACCGTTGTCGGCGACGGCGTAGCCGTGGGGGCGGGCGTTGGTGAGGGCGTCGGCGTCGGGCAGGTGACCCTGAACTCCACGACGCCGAAGGCCGCGCCCGCGGCCGCGGTCACGACGACTTCGCGCGTGTCTCCCGGGGGAGCGGTGTAGACAACGTTGGCGGCACCAGAGAGGGTTGTGGTAGAGGTTGGGTTGAGAGTCCCGAAGTTCGTCAGGAGATTAACCGGCGTTCCGTCTGGGACTGGATTACCCACGCCATCGGTGACCATCACGAGTACGAATACGGAGGCGCCGCACTCAACGGCCTGGGCGGGCACCGAGAGCCTCACAGCGACCCTCGCGGGGGCCGCGCTGCCGCCAGGCGCCGGGCTTGGTATGCACTGCATGGTGGTGGTCATCGTGGCGCCGCCCTGGGTAATCGAGAAGGTCACCTGCCCGGGTGAGGTGCAGAGCCACGCGGCACTCGTGAAGTGACTGTCGATTGTTTCCTCGGGCCCGGGGTCATTTGGCGCAGGGTCGTCTATATCGTTGATGCAGTCCGCACTGTACGTAAGCTGGTTACTTCCTACGCCGGTCGGCGCACAGTCGTTGGAAAAAGCGTCCTGAATCCTCGTGAAGATGCCGCCCGAAAAGAATCTCCCCGGACCGGATCCTGTGACGGTCACGGCCGATGACGTACCGGCAAGGTCATCCTGCACGCCATAGCTCACAGACGCCGTGAAACCGACAAATGTCGGAGAAGTCACGGTGAGACAGCACGGCGCGGCCTCTCCCGGCGTGGACGCCTGGTCCGCTAACGAAGCTAGGGCTGCCACGACGAGGCCCGCAAAGGCGAGGATTGAAACACGAATCGCTGCCCGACTCATCCTGGACCAGGCCCTCCAAGCCGCTGCGGCCGGCTCCCGCTCTTGGGCTCTCTCAATCGAGCCGGAGTATATGTTTTATTGGATTGGCGGGTCAACGATTCGCGGCCAGCCATCGCCACTTAGTCACACCTTCGAACGTAAATGATGTTCGTGTGAACAATCCGGCTCCCTACAAGTATCTCGAGTCTGTAGTCCTCGTCATCATTGAAGGCCGGGTCGACCACGCTGCGCGGAGCCGGCGATAACGTCTCTGTGTGGAAGGTCGTCCAGGGCGAAGGAACAGGTGTCCCGGAACTCGTGTAGACGCGCCTCTGCACGCGGACAGTACCGGTCGCCGTACCCATGATCTGCCAGTTCACCGTGTTGTTGCATCCCGGAGTGACGGAAAAGAGCGTGACGCAGATCGGGGTGACGGTGACCGTCTGGGAGAGGAACTGCACACCCTGGCTGTTGGTCGCGCGGATCTGGTAGGTCCACGTCCCGGGCTGGAATTGGTCCTGGAAGGACTTCGGGCCGATGGTCGTGCCGTGGATGGTCGCGCCGTTGCGTCGCAGCTCGACAATGCCCGCCAGGTCGCCACTGACCGTCCAGGAGAGAGTCGTATGGCAGCCAGGCGCGCCGGTGCCCACCTGTGATTCAGACAGCACGGCGGTAATAGTGCTGATCGTCATGGCTGGGGCCGGCGTCCGGGTCGAGCTCGGCTCGGCCGTCGGCGTCTCGGTGTCGGCGGGAGGAGGCGGTTCGGTCGGCGGCACCGGCGTAGCGGTGGCCCGGGCCGGCGGCGGCGTGGAGGTAGCGACAGCCTGCCCGGCGGACGTTGGCGTCCCCGTGGCAGTCGCCCCCGCGGTGGAGGTCGGGGTCGGCGTGGGTGTGGTGGGCGCGGAGGGCGCTCCGGGGTCGTAGTCGATCTGGTAGGTGACGTTCCGGCCGCCGCTGCGCGTCTCCATCTTCAGCCGGCCGTTGATGTCGTAGGCGTACACCACGGACGCGGAGTCATCGCCGCCGGGATTGACCACTTCGACTTTGTAGATGCCCTTCTCAGGGTTCGGGATGAAGATCGTGTTCACGCCGGCCCCGTCCGGCGGCGGCCGCTCGGTGCAGGTCGGGTCTCGCCAGGCCTCCTCGAAGCGGTAGGTGGCGCCGGGAATCTGGGACTGCGCCGACTTCTCGGCCTCGGCGGGACTGCCTCCTGTGAGCGTGCCGACGACACGTCCCTGGGGGTCCGTGACCCGTACGCGCATGTTAGCCGGCACGGAGATGAGCAGCGCCCGGCGGTCTTCGCTGGGCTGGAAGAGCCTGCTACTTTTCACCCTCCCACGGTAAGAGGCCAGAGTGGTGCGGTCTCGATAGAAGGGGTCATTGATCAGAATCTGGTCGCCCTGGAGGCCAACGGCGGCGATGAAGTGGCCGGGCACCTCCAGGATCACGGGCCGGCCGGCCTCGAGTTCGCTGCGGACCTCGGCCTCGCTGCCGTTGCCCCAGCCCTTGTAGCGCAGCGGCTTCGCGTTTTCGGCCGGCAGCGCCGCGGTGAGGTTGTTCACCGCGGTCCAGACCACGTTGCCGTACTGGTAACCCTGGCTCACCCAGCCCGAGGTGGTCAACTGAGCGTTCTGGTTGAACCAGCCGTTCAGGCTGGAGGGGTTCAGGCCGGCGCCTTCCGGCGTGTTGACGACGTTGAACAGCCGCAGCACCGTGGCCACCGAGGTCATCGCGCAGCCGCACTCAGCGATGGTGCGGCCACAGCCGACGTCCTGCTTGGCGCCGTGGTCGTACTCCTGGTTGCCCCAGACGGGGTCGTTCTGGGCGAAGAGGGGCGGCTCGTCGGCGGCGCCGTCGGCTGTAGGGACGCGGGTCGCGGTCGGCCGCGGGCTGGGGGCGCGGGTGGCGGCGGCCTCGGCAGCGGCGCGCTGGCTGGGCGAGCAGAGGTGGACGCCGTCATACTTCGCTTCGGCGTTTACCTCATCGTCGCCGCGGAGCAGGAAGTAGGCGATGAGTGCGGCGATTAACAGGAGGACGACCGCGATAGTCTTGCGCGGCATCCGGCCCACTCCCCCCGAGAGCTAATTGCGACCCGTGCGAGACGCGGGCAGCATACACGATCGCGACGCCTCACGGCATACAAGACCGCGCCTCTTCGAGCCGGCCTGTGAGGTCTCGAGGGACGCCTCTCGAGGTGGGGTGCCGCCGCCACCGCAAGTGGCGCCCGGCCGCTGACGGCGCAGGCCCGAGCGCGGTGCAGCGAAAGCGCTCGGGCCGCGTCCTAAGTCCTCTTCGACTGGTCGTACCAGCGATACATGTAGGTCTGCTGGCCGCTGCCGGCGCCGCGCCAGAGGAGGTAATTGCCGACGAACGGCCATGCCATGTTGGCGAAGCCGAGGGCGGCCCCGGGCGCGATGAGCGAGGGCATGGTCTTCGCCGTGTGACGCTGGAACTCCTTCAACAGCTCGATACGGCGTTCGCGGTTCAACTCCTTGCGCTGCTGCTCGATCAGAGAGTCGAGGGTCGCGTCTTCGTAGCCGTGCCAGACGCGAATGCTCTTGCTGTGGAAGTAAGCCTGGACATGTCCGTCGATCTCGGGATAGGTGTTCGCTGACCCCTGAGCGATGCCGTCGTAGCGGCCGTTGCCATAGTGGTACTTGCCGGGATTCGTGGATAGCCATTCAGTGCTGTAGTCGGGCGTGTTGAAGGTGAACTTGAAATCGCCCTCCGCCTCCAGCATGCCCTTCAGCACCTCCGCCTGCTTCACGTAGGTGCTCGAGTAACCGTTCGGCGTGTAGTGAAAGACGGACTCGATCGTCCTGTTGAAGCCTGCCGCCCTCAGGAGAGCCTTTGCTTCCTTCGGGTCGTAGCGGAAGAACTTCGCGCCCTCCCCGAGTTCTCGCCCTTCAGGGTCAAGCCAGATGCCTTCCTCGCCGCTCGAGATGTGCGTGTTGAGGCGGACAGCCTGGTTCAGCCCCTCCCTGGCAAGCGGCGACACGTTGTAAAAGGTGTCCACCCAGAGCTTCCTGTCGATGAGCATGGAAGCGGCCTTGCGCACGCGATCGTCGCGGAAGGGTTGGCCGGGGTTGTTGCTGAAGCCTACCCAGGGGGTAGTCGCGCGGGTGAACGCCTCTTCCTGCATGAGGAGCAACTGGGGGATGTCCCGTTTCATAGTCAGGAGGTCCTCCGCCCTCACGGCATAGGACCAAAGGTTTCCGGACCGGAACTGAGCCAGACCGGTCGCGTACTCGGGGATGATGTAGATGTCGACGCCGTCCAGGTACATCTTGTCGGCGTCGTACCAGTCCGGGTTTCGGCGGTACTCGTAGCCCAAGCTGCGCGAGTACTTCTCGAGGCGGAAAGCGCCGCTTCCCCGCATTTCGCCGCGCGGGTCGAAGCCGCTCGCGCCTCCTTCGGCCTCGCGAGGCATGATCGGGAGGTGGCGGGAGTAGGCAAGCATTTGCAGGAGCGGCGCGTACGGGAATGCGAGCTTCATCACGACTGTGCGGTTGTCAGGCGTGGTCACGCTCTGGATTGGCGCGTCCTGGGCCGCAGAGTTGGCCAGGATCGTCCTGCTCGATGACTTGCTCGCGAAGAGGTCCCAGCTCCATTTGACGTCCGCGGCGTCCAAGGGCCGTCCGCTCGTGGGGGGCCGGGGGTCCAGCTTTCCGTTGGGCCGCAGCTTGAACGTGTACTGCAGGCCATCTGCGGTGATCTCCCAAGACTCGGCCGCGTCCGCCTCGACCTCGCCGGCGTAGGCGGCGGGATACTTGACCATCTTGTTGCGGACGAGGAACGGGTAGACGAAGACGGCCTGGGCCGAGACGGCCGCGTTGTTGCCGGCGATGCCATCGAAGTTGGCCGCCTCGGTCGTTACGAAGTATTGGTAAACGCCGCCGCGGGTTGCCTTGTTCGTAGTGTCCAGCGGCTTGCTGAGGAGCCCGCCTGCATCCCTTCCGCCCGAGTCATCGCCTCCGCCGCCGCAGCCGACGATTCCGGCGGCGAGCGCGCCACCGCCTAGGACTGCCGCCGACTGGAGAAGGCGGCGACGCCCGGCGGTCTTGTACCAGTAGCTTTTCATCGAGCTGCCCCCTGTGTGACACATCGGGACGCCGGACGCGCCCCGACGGATGTGTGCGGCCCTAGGAGAAGTGCTCAGATGGGTTCGCCAGCGGCATCGCCTCCAGCCCCAGCGCCGGGCTTGACGGCAGGCCGGCCTCACCGGCAGAGGGTTCGATTTAACGATAGTTAAGCGAATTATGGTGAGGCTCGAGGGCTTGTCAAGTCACAAGTGTGCGGGGACCAGGTCCGCCGCTCGCCTGCCGCCTGACCGGCCTCAAGGCAGGCGCGGCTTGCCCATCGAGGCTCCAACGCCCAGAATCTCCCTAATCCTGTCGATCCGAGGTGCGAGAGTGGCCAACCGCGGCCAGGCGAGACGAAAGCGGACGGCCCCACCAGAAGCGGAGGCGCCGCCGAGCGACGTCAAGGAGCGCATCTATAACGCCGCGCTCTCACTCTTCGGCCGGAAGGGTTATGCTGCCGTCTCCGTGCGCGAGATCTGCCGCGAGGCTCGCACGACGCCGCCGATGGTGTACTACTACTTCGGCAGCAAACGCGGGCTCTACCGCGCCATCCTCGATGAGAGTATCCAGTACCGCCGCCGCCAGGTGGAGGAGGCCCTGAAGTCGGGGGGCACGCCCCTGGAGCGGCTGCGGGGGGTGCTCGAGGCCTGGGCGGGTGCCGGCGAGGAGCCGGCGCTGAAGGCGCTGCGGGCCTTCTTCTCGCGCGAGCTCTTCGGCCTCGGCAGCGAGATGTACGCCCGCCGCGTCGAAGACTCCGACCGGGCCTTCCGCCAGACCCTCAAGAAGATCATTCAAGACGGGATCGACCAGGGGGTGTTCCGGCCGGTCCGCGTGGAAATGACCGTGCTCGCCATCACGGGCATCCTCCACACGTTCTCCCGACGCATCGCCCTGGGCGCGCCCCTGAGCCTGGACGAGGCGGTGCACCAGGTGATGGACGGCTTCGTCTACGGTCTCGCCGTCCGCCCCGAAGCTCCCGCCGCCCCGCCAGAGCCGGGGGAGGTAGCCGCCGCCCTGCTCCGCTAGGAGACCTGCTGGTCGCCGATCTGCAAGAGCCGATGCGTTTCGGCGACGAGGCGGATGTCGACGTGGCTCTTGTCTATGAGGACGATGCCCAGGGCTTCGGCCTGCCGCACCACCCAGGGATAGGCCGCCTCTCCCGTCTGCATGATCACGGGCACGTGCGATCCCCGGTGCTGCCGCAACGCCTCGATTACGTGCCATCCCGTCCGGCGCGGCATGTCGAGGTCGGTGATCAGCAGGTCGAGCGGCCTCGCCAGGTCCTCGATGTACTCGATCGCCTCCTGTCCGTCGGCGGCGCCGATGAAGCGCAACGTCTGGCCCCGGAACAAGCCGATGATGCGCTCCATGTAGGCCGGGATGTCCTCCGCTAGCAGCACGTGGTGGCTCCACCGGCCGTCATTCGATTGCCCGGCGCTCATGTCTCCTGGCTTATACGTCCGCGCCGGCGGCAGGCGCAACCCTTGGTGCCGCCT
>DATLYJ010000133.1 GCA_035574915.1 Dehalococcoidia bacterium
GCAGCGACAGCCACGCTAGCGCCGGTAGTGCCGTTGGCGGCAAGGGGCCGCGAGGAGAAAAGAAAGGTTGCCTGACTACCTGGAGTTCAAGCGCATCGGGATAATCGGCGTTGGCGTCGTTGGGGGGGCGCTGAGGGCCTATCTGGAGTCACGCGGCATAAAGCCGCTCCTGTACGACCCGGGCCTCGGACTGGGTAGCGCCATCGAAGTGGACGCGGCCGACCTGGTGTTTGCCTGCGTGCCGACACCCTACCAGCCCGGCTCTGGTTTCGATGACAGCATAATGAGAGGTGCGATCGCGGCCCTGAGCGGATCGAAAACCATCGTGATTAAATCCACGGTACTCCCTGGGACCACGGACAGCATTCAAGGGGACTACCCACAACACCGCATCCTCTTCAACCCCGAGTTCCTGCGCGAGAACTCCGCTCTGGAGGACTTTGTCAGACCAGACCGGCAGATTGTCGGGTACGCTCGGCGCTGGGACGCCGAGACTGCTCGAGCGGTCTTGAGGCTGCTGCCCCGGGCGTCCTTCGAGTCGGTCATGCCTGCGCGATCTGCGGAGCTGATCAAGTACGCGACGAACGCTTTTCTGGCCCTCAAGGTGACCTTTGCCAACGAGCTATTCGACCTCGCATGCGCCCTCGACGCGGACTACGAGCTGGTCCGGGCAGGGCTCGCCGCCGACGCCAGGATCGGGCCTTCCCACCTTGATGTGCACGATTCCGGCTATCGGGGCTACGGCGGCAAGTGCCTTCCGAAGGACACGATGGCGCTCCTCGACCTGGCCCGGCAGGTGGGGGCGCCCATCCGCGTCCTGGAGACGGCCCACGCAGTGAACTCGGAGCTACGCGGCGAAGCCATCCTTCATGATCTGGCTGCCGGTGGGGCACCGCTGAAGGACGCCCTCGCGGCCTAACAACCCCTGAGCACCGACGTCCGCCGGCCGGACCCTGCATACGGGAAGTGACAGTCCCGCCCGAGCAGCGGGCGTCTCCCGCCCTACGAAGGGAGAAGCCGAAAGTCGCTGCCTGAGCATGCCGATTATTCCTCAGATGAAGTCCCTAGTGGCGCCTGCCCTGTTCTCCCTGCTAGTCCTCTCATTCCTGTTCCAGGGTGAGCGCGCAGGCGCCGGCGACCTCAGTCACGTCGCCCTCGTAGCGCCGGAAGCGTACCACGGCGCGCTGATGCTGCCGTCGTCCGTGGAGGACCAGACAGACCGCGCCGGCCTGGTGGTCGTCGGGCGGGTTAGTAGCTTGCGATCGCGCGCCGTGCCGGGCGGGATCGTGACGGACGTCACGGTAGGGGTCGAGAGGGCGATCAAGGGAACAGCGGGGCAGAGCCTGACGATCACGGTACAGGGTGGCTCGGCCGGGGGCACGCAGCTCTTCGTAGGCGGCGTGCCGAATTTCGTCGTCTCGGAGCGGGTGTTGCTGTTCCTCAGGAGCGCCAGCGACCTGCGGCTGGTCCAGCTGTGGCAATCTAAGTTCAGCCTCGCGGGCAACGAGGCCGTTCAGCTCGAGTCGGAGACGCGAATGCCCATTGCCGTGCTCGAACGGCGTATTTCCGACCGTCTCGGAAAGCCGGTCGAGATCGGGTCCAGTCAGCAGTCGACGACAGTCATCGCCTACACGACCTTTTGCCAACCCTGGTCGACAGCAGCGATGCCGGTGCCATTCGAGGTGAACGCGATCGGGCCGGGCGCGGGCGGGCCTACCGGTTCGAACTTCGCGCGCCTCGCTTACAACTCGTGGCACAACTGGCAGGCGCTGGCAGACTCCTATCCGTCGTTCCGGCTCACTGGCCTCACGACAGCGCGCGACGGCACCAATCACACGGACGGCTTCAACACAATCGCCTGGGCAGACCTGGACTTCGCCGGTACGGGCGTCATCGGTCTCAACTACTGCACGACTTCGTCCGGGAGCCGGTTCGACTCTGACACTCTGATCGACAACACGGGTTGGATCTGGGATCCGGACGACTCGGACGGGATAACGCCGGGGAAGATCGCGCTGCAGTCCACCATGGAGCACGAACTTGGTCACGGCCTTGGCCTGGGCCACAGCGACGGCGTGTGCGACGGCACGGCGGCGACGCCCTTGATGTGCCCGGTCGTGCAGACCGGCCAGCGCAAAGCGATCCTCGCCGACGACCAGGCCGGCGCGGCTGCGAACTACCCGCTCTCGGGCGCCCCGCCGGGAACGCCCGGCAGCTTTGCCGTGGCTGCTGGGTCTGGCTCGAACACGGTCCAGTGGACGCCGGCATCGGCCACGCCCCTTGCTTACGACATCGAGCGCTCCGACAGCGGCTGTGGTGGCACCTTCAAGTCCGTCCACACGGCGCGGCGCACGGACACGATTTGGATCGACGACAACTACGGCGATGGATTGGGGACGGGGAGCTACTGCTATCGAATGAAGGCGCTGGGCCAGGGCGGCGACTCGGCCTACACAGCGGCGACAGCCCCTGGGGCGGGTTCGACACCAACGCCGACGGCGACAGCGACGGCCACCCGCACTCCTACGCCGACGCCCTCACCGACCGCAACCGCGACCAGCACGGCCACGCCGACGGCAACGAGGACCAGCACACCAACCGCTACTGCGACGGGCACGCCCACGGCGACAGCAACCCCACCGGCGTATGGTGTGAGATGGGACAGCCACAGCACGCCGTCCTCCATTAACACCTCCGCAACAGTAAGCGCGGTCCTGAGCTTCAGCAACAGCGGCACGCTCACCTGGGCCAACAGCGGACCGAACCCCGTGAGGCTTGCCTACCACTGGCGCAACGGCGCCTGCAACGGTACGACCACGGCCGTCTGGGACGGCCTGCGCACCTCACTGCCCGTTAGCGTCTCGGGCGGGGGGAGCGTCACGAACCTGGCGGCATCAGTGCGAGCGCCCTCGGCGCCTGGCACGTATTGTCTGGTCTACGACCTTGTCCGCGAAGGCATCACCTGGTTCAGCACGCAGGGCGCGGCGGTCCTGCCGGTCACGGTAAACGTGTCGCAGCCTCAGTACGGTGTCTCCTGGAATGGGCACACGACGCCGTCCAGCATCCAAACGGGTTCTACGGTGACAGCCTACGTGAGCTTCACCAACAGCGGCAGCGAGACCTGGGGGCCGAGCGGGCCCAACCCCGTGAACCTCGCCTACCACTGGCGTTCGGGAGCGTGTCCGGGAAGCTCGTACACGGTGTGGGACGGAGTGCGGACATCCCTCCCCGCCAATGTGGCGTCCGGTGCAAGCGTTAGCAACCTCGCGACTTCGGTGATTGCGCCGACCCTCCCGGGGACATATTGCCTGGTCTACGACCTCGTGAAAGAAGGCGTGACCTGGTTCTCGACTCAGGGCGCTCCCGGCCTGGCGGTGACCGTGACGGTGAATCAGGCGACCTACGGGGTCACCTGGGGAGCCATTGGCGCACCGTCGTCCATGACGGCAGGCTCGCTGAACACGATTTCGGTGACGTTCACGAATGCGGGGTCGGCGACCTGGAATAACACCACGTCAAACCCGGTCAACTTCTCGTATCACTGGCGCAATGGCGCCTGCGGGGGCACGTCCACGGCCATATGGGATGGGCGCCGCACCGCCCTGCCGTCGAGTGTCGCCAGCGGTGGCACCGTGTCAGCGCTGGCGGCGCAGGTTCAGGCTCCCGCCGCAGCTGGCACTTACTGCCTGGTGCTGGACCTGGTGAAAGAGGGGGTAACCTGGTTCAGTACGCAGGGCGCCTCGACTGTCCGCCGCACCATTAACGTCGTCCCCTGACGCGAGGTCACGACATGCGGCGCAGGCCTGGCTGCGTGGCGAAGATCACGAGGGCGACCGCGGTCAGGGCAGCCCCGGCGGCGACAAGGAAGGCCGTCGCGCCCATCGGCTCGGCGGCCACCCCGGCGAGCAGGCCACCGAGGGGCGAGAAGCCGACCATCCCAAGGCTCTGGATCGACATCACGCGGCCCATCAGGGCGTCCGGCGTGTTCGCCTGTATTAGCGTGCGGTTGAGGTTGATGAAGACGCCGCCGCCCATGCCCCAGACGAACATCAGGACGCACAGGAGGCCAAAAGAGTCCACGACACCCATGAGGGCGACGTCGATGCCCCCAACGGCGAGGTTGAGGATGAACCACGCGCCCTTGTTGCGGAAGTCGCCCACAGACGCGAGCACCAGCGACGTCGCGAGCATGCCGACGGCCATGATGCCGAAGAGCGTGCCGCCCGCGGAGGCGCCGCGGCCCATCTCGTCGCGGACGATTGGCGGAACGAGAGCAAAGACCGGGCCGAGCATGAACAGGCCGGAAGCCATGAGCGTCACGATCAGGGCCTTCATCTCCCGGCTCCGCAGCACGAACTCGAATCCTTCCACCAGCTCCCGCAGGGGGCGCCTGCTTACGGCTGGCCTCGCGGCTTCGGGGATGGTCAGGGGAAGGAGCGCCAGCAGGCCGACGGCGTAGGCTACGGACTGCAGGGCGAAGCCGGCCCCGATCCCCCAGAGGCCGATCGCCGCGCCAGCCGCAATCGGCCCGCCGATCATCATCACGTTCTGTCCGACGGTGCTCATGACGATGGCGTTCATGAGCCGGTCCCGCTCGACCAGGGCGGGCAGCACCGCCGTCCGGACCGGCATCCCGAGAGCGGCGGTGGCGCCGCTGCCGACGGCCACGAGCAGGGCCAGGCCGGGCGTCATCACGCCCGCGAACATTAGCGCTGTCCCGCCCGCAATCACGGCCAGGGAGAGCGACTGCGTCCAGATCAGCAGGGCGCGCCGGCTGGCGCGGTCGGAGAGGACGCCGGCCGGCAGCATGAGGAACATCGCGGGTATGCCGAGGGCGAAGGTGATGAGGCCTCCCCACGAGGCTGGCTGGCCGAGCTCGTCGATCACCAGCCAGACGAAGGCGAAGCGCTGGATGCCCTGCACGAGCGAGAAGGAGAGTGTGTTGAGCCAGAGGAGGCGAAACGCCGGCGAGGAGAAGGCGTCCAGGGTGCGGAGGGCAGGTACCCTCCGGCTAGCAGGAACGGCTGGCGCTCCTGTCTCGGCTGCTCCGGCCATGCGCCGAGTATACGCGGCGCCCGCGCCGGCTTGCGCGGCGCGCACCGGCCAAAGCGTGGACACTGCCCCTGCAGCCAGCTATTCTCAGCCAGCCGCCAGTGAGTCCTGCCCGAAGGAGAGTCGCGCATGAGTGCCCTCAGCATCGCCACCGGATCGCCTCTTCCGCTGGGGGAGCCGGAAGACCTCGGCTTCCTGCCGGACCGCCTGGCGCGCATCGGGCCGGCGATGCAGCGCTACGTGGACGAGGGAAAGGTGCCGAACCTGGTGACCCTGGTGGCGCGCCGCGGACGGATCGTGCACTTCGAGGCGCGCGGCTACATGGACCTCGAGAGCCGGCGTCCCGTCGCCAAAGACACGATCTTCCGCCTTTACTCGAACTCGAAACCGCTCGCGGGGCTGGCGGCCATGATCCTCTTCGAGGAAGGCAAGCTGACGCCGGACGACCCTGTCTCGAAGTTCATACCGGCCTTCAGGAATGCCGTTGTGCGCTCGGACCAGGGCATGCTCCAGGCCGGGTTGACGGAGCCCGCCCGGCGCGAGATCACCGTCCGGGACCTCTTCCGCAACACGAGCGGCATCGCCAGCCCGGGCCGCGTTCCCCTGGCCTACCGGAACCTCTACCGCGCCGAAATGGAGACTCTCGGCTGGCTGACATCAGCCGATGGAAGCAGCGGCTCCCGTAACACGCGCGAACGGGTCGAAGCGCTGGCCCGCCTGCCGCTGAGCTTCCACCCGGGGTCGGCGTACGAGTACCACGCGGGCTACATCGTCATCGGGGCGATCATCGAGGAGATCACGGGGCAGCCTCTGGACCAGTTCTACCGCGAGCGCATCTTCGCCCCTCTGGGCATGGACGACACGTACTGGTACATCGATGACACGCTCCTACCACGCTTCCCGGACTGCTACCGGCCGGCGCAGGTCGAAGGGCAGTGGCGGCTGGTAACCCAGGAGCGGGCGACGGAGAGCGTGAAGCTCCGGGGGCCCAAGACCTTTTTCGGCGCCGGCGGCGACGAAGGCGGCGTCCTGGGGACCATCGGCGACTACGCGCGCTTCGGGCAGATGCTGCTCAATGGCGGCGAGCTCGACGGCACCCGCCTCCTGAGCCGCAAGACCGTGGAGTACATGACCAGCGACCACTCGGAAGGCATGCTCCTGCCGATGCGGGGCCCGGGGTTCGGCTGGGGCATCGGCGTGGTAGTGCGGCACAGCAACGCCGGCCTGCCGGTTTTGCGTTCGGTAGGCGCCTACGGCTGGGCGGGGGCGGCAGGCACGAACTACCTCGCGGACCCGAGAGAGGAGCTTCTCCTCATCTGCTTCACGCAGGTCATGAACCGGCTCATGATGCCGGGCAACACCTACTGGGAGGAGTTCGAGCGGCTCGTCTACCAGTCGCTGGCGTAGCCTGAGGCAGCGGCAATGCCCTTCCTGACCCCCGAACAGCAGGCGCTGGCGACCGAGATTGCGCGCGCGCTCACGGAGAGAGGCGAGACCGTCGCCGTGGCGGAGTCGACCGCCGGGGGCCTGGTCTCGGCGGCGCTGCTCTGGGTTCCGGGCGCGTCGCGCTACTACCGCGGCGGCGGCGTGCTGTACACGCGCCAGTCTCGCATCGCCATGGCGGGCATGACGCCTCAACAGTTCGAGAACTACCGCGGCGCGACGCTGGAGAACGTGGCGGCGATGGCGCAGGCCTTGCGCCAGCGCCTGGAGGCGACGTGGTGCATCGCCGAGGCCGGCACGGCGGGGCCGACGGGAGGGCAGCCCGGACGCACGGTGATCGCGGTCAGCGGCCCCGTGTCGCGCTCTGAGGTGTTCGAGACCGGCAGCGCCGACCGCGAGGCGAACATGGTGGCCTTCGCGACGCGGTCGCTGGAGGTGCTGCTGGAGGCGCTGAGATAGATTGGCACGGGCCTGCTGGCAGGACTGGAGCCGCCAACCCTAACTGTGCTCGGCGCTCCATGGGTGCAACCCTCACGAAGGGGCCCATCCTCATAGACCGGTGTCTTTAGCCACGTGATGCCAGCGTAGCGCGTCTCCCAGGCCCGTGCTCCCGGCGTAGGCGCAATTCCAACCGCTGCATGCAGATCAGTCAGACCGGTTGAAGGTTCAGGTGTGCGTGTCGTGAAGGGAAGACGCCCCGAAACTGAATTGGGAAGTGCCAGATATTGAACGCAGGATTCGGATAAGTGTCATAGGACAGGGCATCCCAACCGATAAGACCTGCTATCCTCCGAATTACCTCAATCTTGCCCGGCGTCAGGACGTACGACCTATCAAGACGCTGATTGGTATCTGCCGTTATGGCACCTAAAAGGACATCGACAATCTGAAGAATAGGCTGCTGCTTTGAGTCGACCTTTCTCAACTCCTTAACGTAGCCAGAACTTCCAATTTTAGCGAGCGCGTGATTCGTGATGATCTGGAGTGTCTCCGCCCGCTTCGGGTAGTGATCAGTACGATTGTCGATCATGAGGTCAACCGGCTCCCCAGCGGCTTTACAGACCTCACGGGCAACGTACTGGTAGGTTCGGTAAAAACGCCTCCTCGGCGTTTGTCCTCCACTTGACGTACGACTGCTTATGTACGATTATGGACTGCCACATCGCCCTCGAGCTCAGTAGCAGGCGAATACCGTCAATCGACGCCTCCACTATAGGGCGGTAATCTCTGACTCGGTTCCATTTCAGTTCGTAGGCAAGTCCATGCTGACTGTATATCTGCTCTAGTCCCTCAATGACATCAAGCAAGTTGGCATAAGGCAGGACGAAGCAACCTATGCCGTAACACGGGGTTTTGCCGGAGTGAATGGAACTCTCATCACCGAACGCTATTGAGCCCATAAGGAGCCTCCTTCACGATTGACGCCATTCTAACTGTTCGAGGATAAGCCGGCTAGATCGCGAAGAATTTCACAGTGCTTTCGGTTCCTATGGCTTCAGCGAGGAGAGACCTGTAAAAGAGAGTCTTTAGGTGGTCACGCCATGTCAGCCCAGTTCGGGCCGACTTTCACGTCTACCTTCAGAGGCACGGCGAGCTCGAAGGAGGCGGGCATGATCCGCAGCAGTAGCTCGCGCATGTCGTCGACCTCGGCGCGGGGTCCCTCGAAGATGAGCTCGTCGTGCACCTGGAGGAGCATGCGCGTCTTGAAGCCGCGCTCCTGCATCTCGCGGTCGACGCGGTTCATCGCGATCTTGATGATGTCGGAAGCGGTGCCCTGAATGGGCATGTTTATTGCCATGCGCTCGGCGGCGGAGCGGATGTTGTAGTTAGAGGAGTGGATATCGGGGATGTAGCGCCGGCGGCCCGCCAGCGTCTCGGCGTAGCCGTCGCGGCGCACCTTCGCCAGCAGTTCCTCCCGCCAGCGCTTCACCGCCTCGTACTTCTCGAAATAGGTCTTGATGAACTGGTTTGCCTCCTCTCGGCTGATGCGCTCGCGGGTGGCCAGGCCGTATTCGCTGAGGCCGTAGAGGACGCCGAAGTTGAAGACCTTGGCACGGTTGCGCTGCAGCTTCGTCACCGACTCGAGGGGCACGCCGAACACCTCCGCCGCCGTGGCGGCGTGGATGTCCTCGTCCGCCAGGAAGGCGTCGATCAGCTTGCGGTCCCCCGACAGGTGGGCGGCGATCCGTAGCTCGATCTGCGAGTAGTCGGCGGAGATGAGGAGGGGGTTCGGGCCGATGTCGCGGGCGACGAACGCGCGGCGGACCTGGCCGCCGAGCTCGCTGCGCACGGGGATGTTCTGGAGGTTCGGGTTGTTGGACGAGAGGCGCCCGGTGGTGGCGACGGCCTGCGAGAACGTCGTGTGGATGCGGCCGTCGCGCGGGTCGACGTAGGCCGGCAGCGCCTCGATGTAGGTGGAGCGCAGCTTCGTGAGTTCGCGCCATTCGAGGAGGATGTCGATGATCGGGTGCACGCCGCGCAGGGCCTCGATGGCCTGGGCGTCGGTCGAGTAGCCCTGCTTGGTCCGGCGCGTCTTCGGCAGCTTGAGCTCCTCGAAGAGCACCTGCGATAACTGCTGCGGCGACCCGAGATTGAAGGGACGGCCGACCTCCGCGTAGGCCTTCTCTTCGAGGTAGCGGATCTGCTCGTTGAGGCCCTTGCCCAGTTCGCGCAGCACGGCGACGTCGCAGGCAATGCCGATCTCCTCCATGCGGGCCAGCACGGGCACGAGCGGCATCTCGATCTCATGGAAAAGCTTCCACATGCCCTGGTCGCGCAGCTCGCGCTCGAGCGGCTCGCGCAGGCGCAGGGTGAAATCGACGTCGGCGGCGCAGTACTCCAGGGCGTCCTCGATGCGCACCTGGTCGATGCCAAGCTGTTTCGAGCCGCTCTTGCCGAGCAGGAGCGTGATCTCCTTCATTTCCTGGCCCAGACGCTGCGACACGAGCCACTTCAGGCTAAGGGCGCCAGCGCCGGGGCGGTCCCCCGTGAGGCTCACGGTCTCGCCCAGGATGTAGGCGGCCAGCGCCGTGTCGAAGGCGTAGCTGCGCGTGGGGACGCCGCGGTCGGCGAGCAGGACGAGGTCGAACTTGCCGTTGTGCGCCGTCTTTTCGGTGCCTTCGTCCGCGAACAGGGGACCGAGCGCGTCCAGCACCGTCTGCAGCGGCAGCTGCGGCGTGCCGCCGAGCTCGACCTGATGCCCCACCGGGATGTATGCGGCCTCGCCGGGCGCGGTGGCAACGGAGATGCCGGCGACGTGGGTGTGAAAGGGGTTGGCAGCGGTGGCCTCGATATTGAAGGCGAACCCTTTCGTCTCGCGGATGCGCGCGACCAGCCGCTGGAGCGCCGGCTCATCGCGGACCGTTTGGTAGTTTGACACTTCCACGCTCGCGGGCTTCGGGCGTGAGATGTCCTCGATGACCGGGGGCAGGCGCGGCACTAGGCTGCGGAACTCGAGCTCGCGCAGCAGCTCGAGCACGCGGTTTCGGTCGTAGCGGCCGAGGACGCAGGCATCGAGGTCAAGACGGACGCCGGGGACATCGCAACGGATGGTGGCCATCTCGCGGGCGCGCCGCACCTGGCCCTCGAACTGCTTGAGGAGGTCGCGCAGCTTGTCCGGCTTCACCTCGTCGATGTGGGCGTAGATGGCATCGATGTCGCCGAACTGGACCAACAGCTTGGTCGCCGTGCCATCGCCGACGCCCGGGATGCCGGGAATGTTGTCGGAGGCATCGCCGCGAAGGGCCTTGAAGTCGCGCATGAGCGGCGGGTCAAACTTGTAGCGCTCCTTCGCCTTCGCGACATCGTACAAGACTATGTCGCGTTGGTAGGGGCGCATCATGTAAAGACTGACGCCCGGCCGGACGAGCTGGATGAAGTCGGTGTCGAGGGTGACGAGGTAGGTGTCTATGCCCTGCTCGACGGCCTGCACCGAAAGCGTGCCGATGACGTCGTCGGCCTCGTAGCCCTGGACGGCGTAAACGGGGATGTTGAAGGCCTCCAACATCTCGATGACGCGGCCGATCTGGCGGGCGATGTCCCAGGCGGCTTGCACGGGCTCGAGGGAGCGCTCGAGGCCGGGCATGGCCTCGGCGGGGACGCCGGCCCTCGCGGCCGCGTCCAGCAGGCCGCGACGGACCTCGTCGCGGCTTTGGGCGGCGAGGACGGCGTCGGCGATCTCCAGGCGCGCCTGGTCCGTGAGGCCCTCGATACTCTCGAGGGAGCGCACGACCTGCGCCTTCATGCCCTCGAAGCGAGTGGCCTTGTAGGTGACGTCAGCCTGGTGGCGGAAGGTGGGCCCGGGGAGGTCCAGGGCGACGGCGACATGCGTCGGCTTGAGGTCGTCGATGACGGCGAGGAGGGTGTTGGTGAAGCCGAAGACGGCGCTGGTCTGTTCGCCCGTGCGGCGCACGGCGAGGGGGTTCTCGCGCAGGGCATAGTAGGCGCGGTGAATGATGCCGTGGCCGTCGAAGATGGCGAGGCGGCGCGGGCGGTCCGGGGGGAGGTTCACGGGGGGATTATACCCCTGAGGCCCGCGGCAATCCGAATGTATGGTCTAAACGCGGACCGGGCGCGGCGTACCATGCGCCGGCGAACCATCGTTGTCCTTTGCCGGCGAAGCGGACCATCCGGCTTGCTCCGGCGCGGGGATGCAGTGCGTCTCCGGGATGGGCGATAAGGGCGGGCGCTGTATACTCCACAGCGCAAGTTTTTCTTCCCACCCCGCCCCTAGAGAGGACCGTTCGTGGAGTACAGGAATCTCGGCAACTCAGGCTTGCAGGTGTCCGTCATCGGCCTGGGGTGCAACAACTTCGGCATGCGGCTTGACGCGGACGCCACGCGGGCCGTGGTCGAGAAATGCATCGACATGGGAATCACGTTCTTCGACACCGCGGACGTCTACGGCGGCCGCGGGAAGTCGGAAGAGTTCCTCGCGCCGGTCCTGAAGCCACACCGGCGCAACATCGTGATCGCGACGAAGTCCGCCAGCCCCATGGGCGAGGGGCCGTACTGGCGTGGCGCCTCCCGCAAGTACCTCATGCACGCCGTCGATGACTGCTTGCGGCGCCTCGATACCGACTACATCGACCTCTATCAGATCCACTTCCCCGACACCTCGACGCCAACCGAGGAGACGATGCGCGCCCTGGACGACATGGTGCGCTCCGGGAAGGTGCGTTACATCGGCTGCAGCAACTACGCCGCCTGGCAGGTGGTGGAGTCGCAGTGGGTCGCGAAGACGCACAACCTCACGCCGTTCATCACGGCGCAGAACCAGTACAACCTCCTGGAGCGCAGCATAGAACGAGAACTGGTGCCGGCATGCAAGAAGTACGGGCTGAGCGTGCTGCCCTACTTCCCGCTGGCCAGCGGCTTCCTCACGGGCAAGTACCGGCCGGGCGAGCCGCCGCCGGAGGGCACGCGCCTGGCCGGCATGGGCCCGATGGCTTCGCGCATCCTCAACGAGCGCAACTACGACACCCTGATGAAGCTCGAGGCAGTCGCCCAACGCACCGGGCACACGATGCTCGAGCTGGCCATCGGCTGGCTGGCATCGCAGCCGTTCATCGGCAGCGTCATTGCCGGCGCGACGAAGCCGGAGCAGGTGGAACAAAACGTGAGGGCGGCCGAGTACCGCCTGACGCCGGAGGAGATGAAGGAGATCGACGAGATCCTCGGCGTAGGGCAGCCGCAGGGGCGGGGCCGGTAGGCGCGCCACAGCAGAGAGTAGACGGCCGGGAACGACGAGCAGAGGACCGGGCCGCGGCCATGGCTGCCCGCCTGCAGATCCCTGCTCATTTGTTGGGCTTTTCTCGCTCACCCCCAGCTTGAGGGGCGATAGGAGCGCGAGGTGGCTTCCGCCGCCGTCTCGACGTAGCCGGCGGCACGAAGGGCGGCCGCGACCTCCTCGATGTGGGCCTGGTCGCGAGTCTCGAGGAGGAGCCGCACGGCGACGCCGCGGACGGGCAGGTGCATGCCCTGGCGGATGTGGTTGACCTCGAGCACATTCGCGGAGCAATCGGCGATGAGACGCAGGAGGGAGGCCAGCGTACCCGGCCGGTCGTCGAGGCCGACCGTAAGCGTCAGGTAGCGCCCGGCGTGCAACAGGCCGTGCTGGACTATGGTAGCGAGCACGTTGATGTCGATGTTGCCGCCGGAAACGACGACAGCCGTCGTCCTGCCCTCCGTCCTGACGGCGCCTGCGATCAGCGCCGCGACGCCAAGCGCGCCCGCCCCCTCCGCCACGAGCTTGCCGCGTTCCAAGAGCATGACGATGCCCTGGGCAATCGCCTCCTCGTCGACCACCACTATGTCGTCGACGTAACGCTCCATCAGGGGAAGCGTTAGCGCTCCCGGCGACGGCACCGCGACGCCGTCGGCGAGGGTGGGCCTGGGGTCGACGTGAGCACGGCGGTGCTCGGCCAGCGAGCGCGCGGCCGCGGGCGCGGCGGCGGCCTGCACGCCCACGACCTTCGCCGAGGGAAGGAGCGCCTTGACCGCGGTCGCGACGCCCGCAATGAGTCCGCCACCGCCGACCGGGACCAGTACCAGCTGCGCCGCGCGGCACTGTTCGGCGAGCTCCAGTCCCACGGTCCCCTGGCCGGCAATGATCGCATCGTCGTCGAAAGGGGGGACCATGACCCGGCGCTCTTCGGCGGCGATGGCAAAGGCCGCGTCCTGGGCTTCGGCAAAGCTTTCGCCTTGCAGCAGCACCGTGGCGCCGTAGCCTCGCGTGGCCTGGAGCTTGGCCAGGGCCGCGTTCTTCGGCATCACCACCTTCGCGCTGACGCCGGCAGCGCGGGCGGCAATGGCGACTCCCTGGGCGTGGTTGCCAGCGCTGGCGGTGACGACACCGCTGGCCCGCTGCTCCGGCGTCAGCATGGCGATCCGGTTCGCGGCGCCCCTTACCTTGAAGGAACCGGTGTGCTGCAAACACTCCGCCTTGAGGTAAACGGGGGCGCCAAAGGTCTCGCTGAGGCTGAGGGAGTGCAGGCAGGGCGTCTCGACCGCGACGCCGTACACGACGCCGGCGGCGGCGCGAATGTCGTCAATTGTGACCACGGCTCAGGCCTCGCTGCCGCGAAGGTGACAGCAGTCGTTCAGGGTGAGAAGGGTCGCTCGCGCGCGGCCCGGCGGCGGGTCGCCGCCATCATGGACGTGGATGATGGTAAGAGAGCAGTTGTCGATGGCGAAGGGCATCGGACGGCGATAGGGCAGGCCGAGCACGAGCTGGCTGAAGAGGGCGATGGGGCCGCCGTGCGAGACGACGGCCACCGTCTCTTCCGGGTGCCGCTCTGCCACCTCCCACATGGCGGCGGTGACGCGAGTAAAGAAGGCCTCGCGTCCTTCCTCCCCGGGGTAGATGCGCTCGGCGGGGCGGCCATCCGGCCCGACGGCCGGCCCGCCGAAGCGCTGCCGCAACTCCTGGTAGGTGGCGCCGGCCAGCGAGCCGAAGTCGTATTCGCGCACGCCCGGCAGTTCGACGGGCGGGCAGCCCAGTTGCCCGGCGATGGCCCGCGCCGTGTTTGCGGCGCGCAGGAGGGGACTGGTGTAGACCGCCGTTACTCCCATCCCCTGCAACCGCGCGGCAGTCTTCAACGCCTGGACGCGGCCTTTCGGGGTAAGGTCGTAGTCGGTATGGCCCTGGAGGCGGCCTTCGAAGTTGCCGACGCTCTCGCCGTGACGGACGAGCACCAGCCTCATCGCGGCTAGAGGGCGGTCCGGGAGGGGCCTGGCGCCGCGGGGCCGCGACCGCCCGCTGGCACTGCCACTTCGAGGAAGTTCTTCAGCATCCTCGCCGTGGCGCCCCAGACGAGGTGCTCGCGCCAGCGGAAGGACTCCATCTCCGATACACGTCCGTCAGGGAATGTGCGCAGCTCGCGGACGAGGTTCACGGGGTCCAGCAGGTGCGGCAGCGGTACTTCGAGGACCTCCGCGACCTCGTGCTCCTGCGGGCGCCAGCGGTAGGGCGCCGCTTGCGGGTCGATCACGCCCACGTACGGCGTTACATGGAACTGACTCACGGTGATGAAATCGTCCAGGCGGCCGATGACCTCGACGTGCTTCGGGTGGAGCCCGATCTCTTCGTAGCTCTCGCGCAGGGCGGTCGCCATGAGGTCCGCGTCTTCGGGGTCGTGGGCCCCGCCCGGGAAGCTGATCTCTCCCTTGTGATGCTCCACCCGGTCGGTGCGCTTGGTGAGGACGATGTGGAGGTCGTCGCCGAGCTGGTAGACCGGGATGAGGACGGCGGCGCGCGGCCTCTCTTCGACGGGCAGGGCGGCGTGGACGTAGGCGGACAGCCGGGCGCGTATGTCGGCGATCACGGCAGTATTATGCCGCGACCAGCGGGGCAGCGTCATAGACGAAACCTGGCCTCGCTTTACAGAAGGCGAAGCCGCTGTCTATTCTCGAAGGCCATGGCCGACGCAAAGCAGTTCCGCGCGCCCCGGGGCGTGGCGGACATCCTGCCTGAGGAGCAGCCGTACTGGCGGTGGGTCCGGGACACGGCCGCGCGCATCGCCGAGTCCTACGGCTACCAGCGCATCGACACGCCGATCTTCGAGTTCGCGGGCGTCTGGGAGCGGCGCGAGGCAGCGGGTACCGACATCGTCGACAAGGAGATCTACCGTTTTCGGGACCGCGGCGGCGACGAGCTTGCGCTGCGGCCGGACGTTACGGCGGGAGTATGCCGGGCCTATATCCAGCACGGCATGGCCTCGCGGCCGCAGCCCGTGCGCCTCTACTACATCGGGCCGGTGTTCCGCTACGACCGCCCCCAGGCCGGCCGGTACCGTGTCCACCACCAGTTCGGCGCCGAGGCGATCGGAGATGAGAGCGCCGCGCTGGACGCGGAGGTCATCGACCTGCTGCGGACGCTGTACGACACCCTGGGCCTTTCGGACTATCTCCTGCACCTCAACAGCATCGGCGACGGGCGCTGCCGGCCGGCGTACATCGAGCGCCTGCGCGCCTACTATCGCGACAAACTCGACCGCCTCTGCGGGGATTGCCGCCGGCGCTTCGAGGTCAACCCCCTGCGCCTGCTGGACTGCAAGAATGAGCCCTGCCAGCCCTTCAAGCCGGGCGCACCCAAGATCGCCGATTACCTCTGCGAAGCGTGCGCCGCGCACTTCGGGGCGCTCCAGAGCTACCTCGAGGCCCTCGGCATCGATTTCGACATCGACCACACGCTGGTGCGCGGGCTCGACTACTACACGCGCACGGCCTTCGAATTCATACCGCGCGGCGACGAGTCGCAGCAGGGGACGCTCGGCGGCGGCGGACGCTACGACGGGCTGATCGAGCAGCTTGGCGGCCGGCCGACGCCGGGAGTCGGGTTCGGCACGGGCATCGAGCGGATCATCCTGAACCTCAAGCGCAAGGAGGTCGGCCCGCCGCCGCCGGCGCCTCCTGACGCCTTCATCGCCGTGGCCGCCGCCGAGGCCCAGGCAGCAGCCCTGCGCCTGGCGCGGGACCTGCGGGCCAGGGGTGCGACCGTAGTCCTCGGGGCAGCGGAGCGCAGCCTCAAGGCGCAGATGCGGCAGGCGGACGCCATGGGCGCCCGGCGGGCGCTGATCCTGGGCCGGGAGGAGCTGGAAGGCGGGGCCGTGACGGTGCGGGACCTCGAGGCGGCGACGCAGGAGCGCGTCGCGTTGGGGGAGCTGCCGCGCCTGTTCGCGCGCTAAAGCCGCACAGAAGCCGGCACTCCCCGCGAGGCGAATCGTTGCAAAGTCATAACAATGAGCGCTGACTCGTTGACAAGAAACGTTTCCCCGCAATAGAGTCCCACAATTCTCAACCCCGGCGGCCCGGACTAGTGTTGCCAAAGATTGTCACGTGAGGCCAGTTATGTCCGGCCGGCTATGGTTTGGCACGCTCGCCGCATCCGCGGCACTCATCGTCGGCGCGCAGCCCACGACTGACATGGGGCTGGACTTGCCCCGACGCCACAGGGCAGAAGCGATTGAGTCCGAGGCCATCAGCCTGGCGCCGGCCAATGCGACGTTCAACTCGCCCGTCCCGGACTCCATCTTGAACTCGCTCGAGGTTCGCGCCGGACGCATCGCACCGGAGGGCTGGCAGCTCGCCCGGGGTGTTGTCCGTCTGGAAAATGGAGGCCCCACTGACCACTATGCCTCTCTGGGAGAAGACGAAACGGAACTGGTTTCTTCGCCCTTCACGATCCGGCCCGAGACGACAAAGATAGGGTTCCAGTACAAGTTCTTCGAGCGCGGCGAGCAGCGCAACGCCCTTCGAGTGTTCGTGCTGTCTGGTCCGAATTACGAACACCGAACCGAAGTTGCACGGCTCTCCTGCGCCTGCGAGAGGGAGTGGCAGAAACAGTTCATTCTTGTGGAGAGGTGGGCAGGTCAAAACATACGCCTGAAGTTTGTGCGGGACAAAGGCTCTAATGGGGCCATTGGTATCGATGATGTGGCGATGGACCAACTGGAAGCGCGATTAGGGAGAGGTGGCCGCAAGTCAGCTAAGGCGGCCGACCCCGTAGACACTACGAACGGGAACTTCGCCATCCACAGCACAGACCTTGTGCTGCCGGCCGTAGGGGCCGACCTCAGTTTCACGCGGTTTTACAACTCGAATTCGACATTCAACGGCACCTTGGGATACGGCTGGACAAACACCTACAGCTTCGGGTTAACACCTGAATCTGATGGCTCCGTGACCGTACGCTACCCGGATGGGCAGACAGCGAACTTCACTCGCGGAGGGCCAGCCCCCACAGCTGACGGTGTCACCGTGACTTCCGGAAGCGGGGACCTGTCGTGGAGTCACACCACGCCGGATCAGAATAACGGGGGCCCCCTTTACAACCGCATCCTGCTAGTTGGCACTTGGTATAAGCACCAGGAGGTAGAGCACGAGTATGGGTATGATATCGTTGGCGCCCCAGAATTCGTGACTTATGGGGGTAACGCGCTCCAGCTCCTCGCAAGGAATCAATGCGTTACTGGATGGCATGCGACCTGCGGCATGTCGATGGATGTCTGGTACTTGCTGAACCCACCGGGGGGGACGGCCACGATCTCGGTTGACTACCCGTACCTTGCAGGCTCGCCGGCCAGGCTCGCGACGGCCATTTCTATCAGTGGTGCAGCCCAGTCTTCGCCGTCGGCGGTAAGCAACTTGGACGGTTACACGACTTTCCCCGGGACCAACGCTTTGGCAGTTGACTTCGCTGGCATCATCAGCGAGCTGTTTGCCCCGTTAACGCCCGGATCCTCTCAGACGCAGCTCTCTAACTTCGCTTATGACTCCAAGCGTATGGGAAGCTCTAAGGCCGTTACGCCTCTGGTTATGGGATGGAGCAGCGGCCAGTCGACGATGCCCTACATAGCTGTCCGCATGGAAGCACCGCTCCCCATTCCCTTCCAAGCGCCGCCAGGCACATTTGATTCGCTGGTGGCCAATGTAGATGGCACCTACACGCTTACGACTCCCGGCCAGGTCAGCTACAGCTTCGACGCCTCCGGGAGACTCACAAGCATCAAGGACCGCAACAACAACACGACTATCGTCGCTTACAGCAGCGGACGAGTGAGCACGGTAACCGGGCCTGGCGGCAAGACGCTTACATTCTCCTATACGTCTGGCCGCGTTACCACGATAACGGACTCCGCCGGGCGGACGGTGCAATTTGCCTACAACGGCAGCGGCGATCTGGTTCAGGCCACTGATGTTGGCGGCGGCGTGACGACGTACTCCTACAGCAACCACCGCATGACATCGTCGGTCGATCCCGGCGGAAAGACCACCTTCCAGAACACCTTCGATAGTTCCAACCGAGTGACCAAGCAGGTAGACGCGGCAGGCGGTGTTACCTGCTTCTACTACGCCTCGGCATCGAATGGCGCCGCGGGGTGCCCGACAATCTCCCCGAACCCTGGTAGTGGCAAGACTGCGGTACTGAACCCGCGTGGCTACAAGACGACCTACACTTTCGACTCTTCCTTCAGAACAACGCAGGTTCTGAACCACCTTGGCGGGACAACGACCTACACCTACGACAGCAACGACAATACTTTGTGCGTCACAGATCCGCTGGGCCGTAAGACATCCTTTTCTTACGGGACCGCCGGGAACGTAACCCAGGCCATCGACGCCCTGAACACCAACTCGAACTGCAGCCTCATCGCCAACGGCAAGAAGTGGACATTCACCTATACGTCCCTCAACGACCTCGACACCGCTACTGACCCGCTTGGCCGCGTCACGGACTACGCCTACAACGCCAGCGGCAATCTCGTCGAGGTGCACTTTAAGGACGCCTCAGGGGTAATCAAGAAGAGGGACTGCTTCACGGTCAATGCTCAAGGTCTGATTACTGAGGCCATAGCCTCCACTACCCTCACGGACTGCACCGGCTACAAGACCAAATACGAATACAATGCCGCGGGCGACATGAGTGCAAAGGTCGATCCGCGCTTCGCGGTACCGGGCACGCCGAAGACGACGTTCTCTTACGACGGTGCAGGGCGGCTCACTTCAGTAACAGACGAACTCGGGCGTGTAACAGCGTTTACTTATAACGCCCGCGGCCACAGGCTGACGGTCACAGATAGTCTCAATAACACGACAACTTACACCTACAACTGGCGCGGCGCTATCCTGACTGTAACCGACCCTCTGAACAGGACCACCACCTTCACCTATGACAACCTGTACCGCACCGCCACCGTGACGGACGCGGCTAACGGAGTTACGTTGTACGCGTACGACGCCAACAGCAACGTTACCAGTGTTACCAATGCGCGTGGGAAAACCAGCACCGCCGCGTATGATGCCCTGGACCGCGTGACCTCGACGACGGACCCTAACAACCTGACCACCTCACTTCAGTACGACGCAGCTGGGAACGTAACTCAGCGCACAGACGCGCGGAGTTGCGTAACCGGGTATGCGTACGATGCGCTCAATCGCTTGACCGCCGTGACCTACACGACCTGCGGATCAATTGCCACCTCGAGCGTGAGCTTCCAGTACGACGCGATGAGTAACCGCACCCAAATGACAGACGGGACGGGCACGACGACCTATGGATACGACGCGCTCAATCGCCTCATTGGCGTGACCTTCCCTGGCAATAAGGTAGTCTCCTACCAGTACAGCAATGTCGGAAACCGTAGCCGGACAACATACCCCGACGGCAAGTACGTTGACTACGCCTACGACGCAGCGGGTAACATCACGAGCATCTCCGACTGGGGCGGCCGTCAGACAAGCTACGCGTATAACAGTGCCGGCCAGCTCACCAGCGTGACGCTCCCGTCTGGGACCGGCCTCGTTGGTTCATACACCTACGATGGCGCTGGCCGCCTGACAGGTACGTCCTGGGTCAAGGGGGGTAGCCAGACGCTCGCCTTCAACACTTACACATTGAACGCTGCAGGGGTCCGCACCCAGATGGTGGACGGTTCCGGCACGACGACCTACGCATACGACAACCTCTACCGCCTCACGTCTGTCACGTACCCGGGTTCCCAGACTGACACCTACACCTACGATGCGAACGGCAACCGCCTGACAAAGAACAGCACCACCTACATCTACGACAACGCCGACCAGCTCACCAGCGCCGGCAGCGTGACTTACAGCTACGACAGCAACGGTAACGTCACCGCCCGCGGCTCCGATACGCTTGCCTGGGACCACGAGAACAGGCTCAAGACCGCCACCATTGGCGGCGTCTCCGACTCTTATGCGTACAATGGTGATGGCCTGCGTATGAGCCGCACAATTGGGACGCAGACGAACAGCTACGTCTGGGATGTCGCCGCGGGCCTGCCGGTGATCCTGCAGGACAGCAACGGCAGCTCTACGACTACCTACGTGTACGGCCCCACGGGCATGCTGTACTGGGTTGACGGCCTCGGGAACGCGGCCTACCGCCTCACGGACGGCCTCGGGTCGACGGTGGCCCTCTGCGACGCCTCGGGTAACGTCACTGACACCTGGACCTACGACGTCTTCGGCGCCGTGCGCAGCCACTCGGGTCCCAGCACCACGGAGTTCACCTTCACGGGCGAGCAGAACGACCCCAACGGCCTCGAGTACCTCCGCGCCCGCTACTACGACCCGGCGACGGGGCGCTTCCTGTCGCGGGACCCGCTCGGCGGCGGCTATCCGTACGCCGGCAACAGCCCCACGAACTTCATCGACCCGACGGGGCTGTACCGGCAGTGCGGCTGGAGCGATGAATGGCAGGCGACCGTTTGCTGGGAGTCGACGGAGATCGGCGACCCTGCCTGCTCCCCGGAAGGCGACTGCTATCTGTATATTGGCGACGGTCATCCCGAGCACCCATACGACAGGATCGAGCTGGCGGAGCGCTTCGGCGACGCCTGCGTGTTCGCAAGCGCGGCAGTCCGCCACTGCTTCACGGGTCAGGATTCCTACATCGACCCGAACGACTGGGTACGAGCACAGGTTTACGGGATGGCTGTGCGCATCGTAAACGCGTTCATCAGCTCAGGC
>DATLYJ010000134.1 GCA_035574915.1 Dehalococcoidia bacterium
GAGATCTGCGACAACTGCGGGCGCGACCTCGCCGGCCTCGACATCCCGGGCGCCGTGCTCGACCCCGGTGTCAGCTTCGTCTACGAGGAGCTTTCGAAGCTGCCGCGCAAGCCTCCGCTCAAGGTCAGCGTCACCGACCCCGTCGGCCGCGCCGTGCGCCACATGCAGCACGAGGGCGCCGACTGCCTCCTGGTGATGGACGGCGACAGCCTCGCCGGCATCATCACCCTCTGGGACGTCCTGCATAAGGTCGCCGGCCCCGACCGCGACCTCAACGCCATCACCTGCGGCGAGATCATGACCGCAGACCCCGTCTTCCTCCGCGAGGACGACAACATCGGCGTGGCCATCAACAAGATGTCCGTCGGCGGCTTCCGCCACATCCCCCTGCTCGAGGGCGGCACGCCGATCAGCGTCGTCAGCATCAACGACGTCTTTCAGCACATCTCGGCGAACCTCGTCTGAGGAAGTAGGGGGCAGGAACGGGCGGCGCCCGCTTCCTGCTCGCTGTTTCCTTGACGATAATGCGCGCAATGCGCTCTCCCTGGGAACGCCCGCGCGAAGGCGAGACGCCGCCTCCGACCTACTGGCTCCGGCCCGGAGACGCTGCCCCCTTAGTAGACGCCCCTGTACCGGTCCCGCCGGCGCCACCCGCCCCCGCCGGCCCCGGGTCTGGTGCCCGGCCCGCGGAGCTCACCGCCTGGGAGCACCTCCTCGCGGTCCTGGTCGCGCTCGGGGGCGGCGTGCTGGGCGTGCTGGGAGCGCTCGTCCAGGAGGTGCAGGCCGGGGCCTTCGTGTTCGTCGCCGCCGGTATCATCGAGGAGGCGCTGAAGCCCTCCGGCATCTACATCCTGCTCGTCAGGTGGCCCCGCCTCCTCGCCGACCGCTACTACACGGCCTGCCTCACCGCGCTCTCCGGCCTCGTCTTCGGCCTCATCGAGGCGGCCGCCTATATCCTCGTCTACTTCCCGGAGGGCGGACCCGGCTTCGTCACCTACCGGCTCACGGTGCCGCTGATGATGCACACGGGGGCCAGCTTCATCTTCGGCCTCGGGATCAAGCGGGAACTGGTCGACTGGGCGAACGGCCTGGCGCCCTTCCCGAAAGACAGCAAGCGCTACATGCTCACGGCGATGGCGTTGCACGCGGGGTTCAACCTGGCGGTCGTCGTCCTCGCCATCGTCGGAGTGCTGGCGTTCGAGGATAAGTAGGGCTAGGGGAACGGGTCCCAGGGGCCGCGGACCTTCGAGCCGCCGGTCTGGATGATCCTGGCGTGGTGCGAAGCGCCGCTGTCCTCGGTGACGTTCGTGATCTTCAGGCACAGCGTGCCGCTCGCCGGCGGGACAGCGCCAGTGGGAGTCAGGTTCACGACTGCGGTCATCGTGGCGGCGCCGTTCGGGAGTATGTCGAAGGTGCCGCTGCTCGCGATGACGGTGCCGGCCAGAGAGAGGTCGGCCATGAGGGTGGCGCTCTGGAACGGGTTGCTGACGTCGACTACCAGGGTGAGCGTCCAGCCGGAGGCGCTCGCCTTCACTGTCGACGCGTAGCACCAGGTGGCGAACTCGAAAGGCGGGTTGGTCGCGGACTCGACGCGGCAACCGCCGGCCGCACCGGACGTCACGAGGCTGTTGGTGGTCGCCTCGCAGGAGTCGCTGGTAGTGCCGGAGGACTTCAGGAAGAGGTCGTCGGGACTGATCGGCGACTCGATCAGCACCTGCTTGGTGCCGCTGAAGGGAGATGTCCAGTTGTGGATCACGCTCTGGACCTTGTAGCAGTAGGTGCCCTGCGCCAACCCTGTGTCGGCGAAGCTTGCAGGGGACTCGGGCACGGTGGCGACGACGGCGAAGCTGCCGGCGTCCGCGCAGGCGGCGCTCTTGCGGTGGATGCGGATGTGCGTGGCGGCGTCGCCGGCAGTGGTCCAGGTGAGCGTAACGGTGCCTGGCTCCACAGCCGGGTTGGCGACCGCGCTGCTCAACGTGGGCGCCGAGAGGAACGTGGCGTTGATCGTGTTGTTGGCGTCGGCCTCGAAATCGGCGTAGAAGGCCCAGCTGTCGAGCAGACGCGAAGTGCCGCCCGCGCCCGCCCAGGAAGCGAGCACGCCGGCGGCCAGCGCCAGCAGCAGCCAATTACGCAGCCGAGCCAATTCCACTCCTCGTTTTCGACTTCGACTTCAAGAGCGACCTAGCTTTGATGGCAAGCAGACCGAGGGGAATGAGCGTCAACAAGAACAACGGGCCGCGCCCCGTACCGTTTCTCGGCGGGGAGGGCTTGCGCCGCTCCCTCAACATTTCGGACAGGCCGAGCCCGAGTTCCCGGAGCTCGATGGCGACGATCAGCAGCGTGGGCAGGACCATCAGCAGGATGAAGCCGGTGGTCGTGCGCAGCTGCTGCACTACGTGGCCGACGTAAGGCAGGGCGAAGACCACGCGCCCGACGATACGGTTCGGCGTCACGATCGCCGCGTCGGGCTCCTCATTGGCGTCCCCCTTCGTGCGGTACGCGGGCCGGCCGTCGTACTCCGTGACCTCGACGACGCGGTGGGTGATGAGCAGGTCCTTGTTCATCACCGAGCGGAAGGTGATCACGTCGCCCGGCCGCACGTCCGACATGCGCACCGGCGCAACCACGATAGCGGCGCCGGCGGGCATGTCAGGACTCATGCTCCCACTGCGCAGGATCCCGTAACGCCAGCCGAGCAAGTGAGGCGTCAGCATGACCGCGACGACGGCGCACAGCACCAGCACCAGGGCGGCGCTGCTGCCCCAGTCCAGGGCCCGGAGGCCATATCGCGTGAGCGTGCGTTCTTTCGCCATCACCGGCTTGGCTCTCCCCACTCGCTACTAGGTCGCCCCAACCGGGTGGCAGCGGCTGGGCGAGGCGTCGGTCTGCTGGCTCAGCCCGAAGTGGAAGTCGATGCTGAGACCGTCGCCCTGGGTGTTGTTGGCGATGCTGCTCGAGACCTGGAAGGTCAGCGAGAGCACGCGGCCGTCTTCGTTCGCGGCGGAGTCGGCGTCGAGAGCGACACAGCCTGCCGCGACGATATCTGCCAGCGTGGCGACGGCGCCGAAGGGGCAGCTCCCGCCGGCGAACGAGCATGCCGTGACGGCGATGTCCGCCGCGCTCAGGTTGGCAGCCCCGTTGCAGTTCTCCGTCGTGCACGTATCCGCGACCTGCGTGACGTGAACCTCGACGTCGAGGTGCAGGTCGTTGAGGGAGCCGGCCATGTTCAGCGTGATGGCACAGGCGGACAGCGCCTGGCCGGGAGCGACCCCCGCATAATCGCATGAGGACACCGTGGAGCCGATGACGAGGTCGGCAGTGCCAGCGGTGATCGTGTTACCGGTATCCGTCTCGACGTCCGAGAAAAACGCCCCGGAGCCGAGGGTGAACAGGCCGCCGGCGAGGCCAATGACCAGCAGTGGGAATAAGATCCTGCGCATCCTTGCTTCTCCAATCAGCCTTGAGCTGTCAGCGTCCAGCTTTCAGGCCCTTGTCCGGCTCTCGGAGCCGGCTTCCGGTCCCTTTGGTTTGCCCTGTTGTGTCCTTAACCGTGATCACCTCCCTGTGCTTCGCCTACTCGGGCGACTTTGCCGTAAAGATCATCGTGGCGTTGACCGACTGGCCCTGGTACTGGTTGCCCGCGGGCCAGGGGAAGAAGACCTCCATGCAGAGCACTTCGCTCTCACCGACGTCAAGGAAACGGTCGCCGGGCGCGACCTCGACCGTGGGGTCGCCGAACTTGTTCCCGCTCGCGAAGTCACCGTCGTACAGGACCGTGCCGACCTGGTCGCCCGTCAGGGGCAAGAAGTCCCCGGAGGGCGAAGGCGGCGGGCCTGGGTAGTTGCAGGAGGTGCCGACTCGAAGGTAGATGCGGAGCCGCAACGCGCGCGCGAAGGCGCCACTGCCGCTGGTGTTGAAGCTGAGCGAGTAGTTGAACGCGACCTCCCCGATGTTCGAAACGATGATGCCGCCCGTAGTGTAGGCGCCGGGCGCAGCGAATCCCGGGATACTGAGGTGACTGTTGGCCCCGATCGGGCTCGCTTCCTCCGTGACCGGTGTCGGGGTCGGAGGCCCTGCCGTGCGGGTCGGCCGCGGCGTGGTCGAAGGTCCGGGGGTGGCCGATGGTGCCGGGCTGCCCGGCGGAGTCGGGGTGACGGTGACGCCCGGGGGCGCGGAGGTGCGCGTCGGCGTCGGCGCCGCGCCCCCTCCGCCGCCCGGGCCGCCACCGCCGGGCGGTTCGAGGGGCGAGGTGCCGATAGAGACTCCGCTGCGAGGCGCGCCGGTGGCGGTCGCGGCTGGCTGCGCCGACGGGGCGCTGGCCTGTGGCTCGGAGGCTTCGCCCAGGACCTGGGACGAGATCGCTGGCCCCGGCGCGCGGCCGGATGCAGCCGGCCGCGGCGTAGGAGCCGGCGACGGCTCGGGGGCGGCTGGCTCTTCCGCGGGGGTAGAGGTCTCATTTACCCCGATCGTGACCTGGGACGTGGAAAGCACGGCCAGCTTGCCCGTCTCCTCCTGGGTAGCGCGGATGTAGAAGTAGCCGCCAAGGAGCGTGGCCAGGATGAGCAGGCTGAGGATGCTCATCGCTACCCTCTCCCGCCTTCGGGCCCGCAGCTCCCGTTCCTGATAGCTCATCGGCGGCCTCCGCGGCGCCGCAGGGCGGAAACGATGGCGTAGCCGACGCCGGGCGCCATTGCCAGCAGCATGGGCAAGCCGGGGTCGAAGCCTCCCGCGACGCCTTCTTCGATCGGTGTGATACCGATGTCAGGGCGCGGCGGCGGGGTGGGCGCGACCGTGGGTGCTATCGTCGGCTCCGGAAACTCTGGCT
>DATLYJ010000135.1 GCA_035574915.1 Dehalococcoidia bacterium
CCCGCGGGCGCGCGACTAATCCGCCTGCCCCTCCACCGCCTTTATCGGCCGGACGAGCTCGAAAACCCACTCTTCGCCCTCGGCCTCGTCGAACTGAGAGCCGATGCGGCGGAAGCCGAGCCGCCGCGCGAGCGCCAGTGAAGGCTCGTTCGAGGGCGAAATGCTCACCACGAAGCGCTCGACGCCGTGCTGGCGCGCGGCCCAGTCCATCATTCCTTCGATCGCCTCGGTCGCGAACCCCTGGCGTCTGTACGGCTCGAAGACCGTGTACCCCAACTCCGCCCGCCCCTCCAGAGGCGGCCCGTGGAAGTTGATGTACCCGACCACGCTCGAAGTGGCCGCGAGGACCATCGCCCTGAGCAGCCATTCCGCGGTGGCCGGCGAGCGGCTGATCTGGTCCAGCCTGATCTCCATCACGCTGCGAGCGGCGTCGTCAGGCCAGGCCGGGGGCAGCGCCGCCCCGATCAGGGCCTCCGCCTCCTGCCGCCGTCCTGCGAGCGAGGCTCGCATGAAGCTCGGCGACATCCAAACTAGGCGCAGGCGAGCCGTCTCGATCGTCTGCGCACCTCGCTCTGCGGTGTTGTCCATACGAAGAGTGTAGACGCAAACAAAGCGTCGCTACGCTCCGCCAGGTCTCTACCGTTATGGCGTGAAGTCGCGGACGAGTGAGTTCACTTCGACTCGATATGTCGTGCCCTTCTGGAAGCCGGCGCCGAGGTCGACTTCCAGGCTGTACTCGCCGTAGACCAGGTTGCAGGCCACCTGGTCGGTAGGCCGCGCGTTCCAGACCTTGACCCTGATCAGGTCGACGGACGCTTGCCTGACCACATCGTGCGTAGCCTGCTTCGTGCAGCCGTCCGGCAGCCGGGCGCGCACCTTGAGGACATAGTGGCCGTCGGGGCCGGATACGATCTCGATCGACGCGATCGGCGCCTCGACCAACTGCCCAATCGGTCCTGGCTCCTGAGGCTCTGCCCCGGGATGGGGACCGCCGGACTGGACGCGAGAGCCGCCCTGTGATGGTTTGGCGGAGTCCGCTCCGGACGCCAGGCTGCCGCCGTCAGCCTCGTCCGGCAGCCACCGCAGCCACAGGGCGGGCACGGCGCCCTCGCCGGACCCGCGGGCGGGCGAGAGGGTGAAGACAGCGGCACCATCGCCGCGCCGCGAGTAGACCTCGAGGCTGCCAGAGAAGTCGATATCAGCGTCGTTGGTCGTGCCTATCGCCTTGAAGTCTGCCGCCGGGACGAGGCCGGCCTGGATGATGTCCGCGAGCCGGTAGGTCTTACCCTGGAAGCGCAGGAAGGTGTTCGGCGCAACGCTGCCGGCCGCAACTCCGTCGGCTGGGCCTGCGGGCGCGGAGTCCGGTGGCCTGGAGTCCCCGCCGCAAGCGGCAAGGACGAACGCAAGCAGCCCCAGAAACACCAGCGCGGCGAAATGCTTCATTGCCCGGACACCTCCTTACACTTGTGACGTCCGGTCGCGCGGTCTTGTTCCCCGCGGCCCCGCCGCGGGCTTCGGAGCGCATTCGCGCTGGCGGTCAGGCCCGGGTGGGGGACAGCCAGGGGATCGACCGGCTGAGCACGATCGGTTTGACCTCGGTATCCGCCACCAGGACAACGATGTCCAGGGCAGCGGCCAGGGCCGGGTCGAAGCCGCGCAGAGCCGGGCCGGCGCCTTCGTTCTCCATGTAGTCGTAGGCGCCGATCAGCACGAGGGCGCGCAGCGCTCCGGGAAGGGAGGCGAGCGCTTCGCGCGCCTCGATGAGGTTGCGGCGGAGGAGGCGCCGGGTGACGGCGCCGTCGAAGGGGTCGAAGCCTTCAGGACAGCCGGCAATCGCCCAGCCATCGGCCATCCCCTTGCCGGCAGCGCCGCGAGGCAAGCGTTGCACTGACCATGCGTCCTCATGCTCGAACTCGACGGCCTCGCCGAGCTTGACTCCCTGGCTCAGCAAGCCGATGTGGTCGAAGAGCTCGGCCCGCTCCGCCTCGTCCCGTGTGAGGCGGTGGAGGTTCCGGCTGTCCAGGTAGAAAGTGCCGTTCACCTTCTCCGTGACCGTCGTCCAGTGCCGGCCCAGACCGCCGATCACATTGGCATAGCCGCCTTCGTCGCGGACCTTGGCGAGTACCATCTTGACGGGCAGCCTGGCCTCACCCTTGCGGCCCGACGCCAGGCGCGATGCGCCAAGGACGACGCGGCGCACCCACTCGGACTCCTCCGGCTCCTCGGCGGGCAGGCGCGCGCCGGGCGGGACCCAGAGGAGGTAGGACCCCGGCCTGGCCTCGTCCAGGCGCGCCTCGAGCTCGCGACAACGTCGCTCCCAGGCCTCGCTTGCCTCGGACAGGGGCGCAACCACGAGGCCGATGCGGCCTCCCGGCGCTTCGGGGCCGCCTTCGTCCTCCGCCGTCCAGGCCACACCCTCGAAGCTCGCGGGGCTGAACGAGCGGCGGTAGCGCTCGTTCAGCCAGTGCAGGAAGAGGCGAGCAGCGTACTCGCGGTCGCGCCTCATGGGGGAAAGGACGGGACCCGGGCGGCTGGAACGGGGAACGGAGAATCAGGCGCCGTCAGGTTCGCCCCGTCCCCTTCCTCCTGCTTCCAGGTCTTCACTGCGCGGACCATCAGATGTTCGACCTCGACTGCCCGCCGTCGACGTTGAGGCAGGCGCCCGTTATCCAGGAGGCGCGCGGCGAGGCGAGGAAGACGACAGCGGCGGCGACCTCCTCCGGACGGCCAAAACGCCCGGAGGGTATGTTCTGGGCTATGAACTGCTTCATGCCTTCCGGGTCGGCCTGGACACGCCTGTCCCAGGAGCCGCCCGGGAACAGGATCGAGCCAGGGGCGACAGAGTTAACGCGAATCCCGGCCGGCGCCAGCTGAAGAGCCAGGTTCTTGGCGTGGCTCACCATCGCCGCCTTATAGGCGTTGTAGATCAGGCCGCCGCCGGCTTCCCGACCCCAGATCGAGACGATGTGGACGATGCTGCCGCTACCCTGACTGCGCATGTAGGGAGTCACGGCCCGGGACGCGCGCACGGCGGCGAGGAGGTTGATCTCGTGGCCCGCCTGCCAGTCCGCGTCCTCGTTCCCCGGCCTCCCGCCGCCGGCGTTGTTGACCAGGACGTCTACGCGGCCGAATGCCTTCACCGTCTCGTCCACAAGCCGGTCGATGTCCGCTGCCACCGTGACATCGGCAACCAGGGCCAGAGCCTTCACGCCGGCCGCCGTTACTTCGCGCTCGGCCTCCCGCAGCTTCTCTTCGCCGCGGGCGCAGAACGCGACGTTGCAGCCTTCGGCCGCCAGGGCGAGGCAAATGGCGCGCCCGATGCCGCGGCTTCCGCCCGTGACTATGGCCACCTTGTCCCGCAATCCTAGGTCCATGCGCAGATTCTGACCGAAGCGCCCACCAGCAACAAGGCGCGGCCACGGAGGCCCGGCACGGCCGGGCCCGCCCAGGGAAACTTGCGATTCGTGGCCTGCGCGCGTCCCCTAGAATCAGCAGTACTGGAACTTCCGCGAGCGCGCAGGAGGAAGAGTTGACGCTGACCGCGAGGGAGTCCGGCTTCACCAACCGCCTCAGCGTCGTCACGGTCGCAAGGACCATGGGCGCCGGAGGCGAGCAAGTAGCGCTCCAGGTGGCGCTGGACCTGGGCTACCGCTACGTAGACGACGAGATCGTCATCGGCGCGGCGCGCGCGGCCGGCGTCTCCCCCGAGGCGATCGAGGGCATCGAGCAC
>DATLYJ010000136.1 GCA_035574915.1 Dehalococcoidia bacterium
TCGCGGACGGGCGGGACATCTCCTGGATCTGGGACGCCGACTTCGAGGCGGCGGCGGGCAGGTTTGACGTTGTAGTCTGCTCCGGCACGCGCGCCGAGGAGATGGCGCTGCGACTGAAGTACGCCGAGTGGGACGAGGCGCATCTGCTCATCGAGCCGGACATCGAGAAGGCGCTGGCGCTCGCGATCGAGATGACCCCGGCCGGCGACGTGCTGGCCGTGGTGCCGACCTACACGGCCATGCTCGAGGCACGAGAGCTCCTCGCGAGGAAGTCGGGGCGACGGCCCTACTGGAGTTGAGCGTGACCGGTTGCATGTTGACGGACGTCGCCGCGACGCTCCATGGCGACAGGCGAAACGGAGGGAGGGCGGACAAAGCCGCGCTGCTGGCGCCGTCCGACGCCTTCGCGGGCGTGCGCCAGCCTCTGCCCGGCGAGGTCGCGAGGGGGGACGGCGATGGGCGATAGCCCGCGAAGTCTTCGCCTCGGGCACCTGTATCCGACGCTGATGAGCGTCTACGGCGACCGGGGCAACATCATCTGTCTACTGCGCCGCTGCCGGCTCCGGGGCATCGAACTGGAGGTCGTGCCGCTCGGGCTGCGCCAGCCGCTGGACCCAGAGGACTTCGACCTGCTCTTCATGGGGGGCGCCCAGGACCGCGAGCAGCGCCTGGTGTCGGAGGACATCGCGAACGTCAAGGGGCCGGCGCTGCGGGAGGCCGCTGAGGGGGGCGTGGTGATACTCGCCGTCTGCGGCGGTTACCAGCTGGCCGGGCACTTTTATCGCGGGGCCGACGGTGAGGAGCTGCGCGGCGCCGGAGTGCTGGACATCCAGACGGTGCATCCGGGCCCGAAGGCGAAGCGCCTCATAGGCAACCTGGTAGCGCGTTGGCAGGGCGGCGAGCTCGCCGGCTTCGAGAATCACGGGGGACGAACCTACCTGGGCCCGGGCTGCGAACCGCTGGCAAGAGTCGTGCGCGGCTTCGGGAACGACGGTGAGAGCGGCTATGAGGGCGCGCGCTACAGGAACGTCTTCGGCACCTACCTGCACGGCCCGGTCCTGCCCAAGAACCCCGCCTTTGCCGACCACCTCATCTCCCTTGCCCTCGCCCGCCGCTACGGCGACGGTGCGCTCGCGCCGCTGGACGATGCGCTCGAGGAGCGCGCCCACGCGGCGGCGGCGCGGAGCGCCCGACGATCGAAGCCGGGCCGTCCGTAATTGGAGCGAGGCCCCGGCCCGGTCCGGCGGACTGGAGTCCCAATCGCTCGTGGCGCCACTCCTCGTCTTCAGCGGAAGGCCTGCGACGGCCGCCGATATGCTATCGGCCTTACAGCTATGTTAGAATTGGCGTGCGAGACCGCCCGCCGGGAAGGTTGTTTGGAGAATCTGAACGAGTCCTGCGGCATCTTTGGAGTCTTCGCTCCGAACGAGGATGTCGCCAGGATAACCTTCTTCGGCCTCTATGCTCTGCAGCATAGGGGACAGGAAAGCGCAGGCATCGCCACAGCTCAGCCCGAGATTGATGCCGCCACAGGCGAAAGCAAGTGGCGGTTTTTCATCCGCAAAGACATGGGCCTTGTCGCCCAGGTCTTTCAGGAACAGGACCTCAGCTATCTAAAGGGCCACGCCGCGATCGGTCACACCCGCTACTCGACGACCGGGTCCAGCCGGGTGGAGAACGCGCAGCCCTTCCAGGTCGAAGGGCCCAACGGGGTCATCGCACTCGGCCACAACGGCAACATCGTCAACGCCGACCTCTTGCGCGCCGAACTGCAGGCCGAGGGCCGGGAGTTCGAGACTTCGACCGACTCCGAGGTCATCGCGCACCTGGTGGCGACGGCGCCAGGACGGGACTGGGGCGAGAGGATGGCCTACGTGATGCGCCGCGCGCGCGGGGCCTATTGCCTCACCATCCTCACGAAAGAGGGCGTGATCGCCACGCGCGACCCGCTCGGCATGAGGCCCCTGGGCCTGGCGCGCATCGACAATGGCTACTGCTATGCCTCCGAGACCTGCGCCTTCGACCTCATCGGCGCCTCCTTCATCCGCGATGTCGAGCCGGGCGAGACGGTCCTCCTGAACGAGGACGGCATCACCAGCTTCAAGTTCCCGGAGCGCGACCGGCAGGCCTTCTGCATATTCGAGTACATCTACTTCGCGCGCCCCGACAGCTATTTGCGCGGCGAACGCATCTATCCGGTGCGTATGGCCATGGGCGCCCGCCTCGCCCGCGAGTACCCGGTGGACGCGGACATCGTCATCGGCGTGCCGGACTCGGCGACCGCGGCGGCGATCGGCTACGCGCGGGAGTCCGGTATCCCCTTCGTCGAGGGGCTGGTCAAGAACCGCTATGTCGGGCGGACGTTCATCATGCCGGACCAGCGCATTCGCGAGCAGGGCGTGCGTCTGAAGTACAACCCGGTGCGCGAGATCCTGGAAGGCCAGCGCGTGGTTGTGGTGGACGACACCATCGTCCGGGCGACGACGACGCGTTTCCTCGTGAAAATGCTGCGAGAGGCGGGCGCCCGCGAGGTCCACATGCGGGTCTCGGCGCCGCCGATCACGCATCCCTGCTTCTTTGGCATCGACATGGGCCGGCGCTGGGAGCTGATCGCCGCCCAGGAGACGGTCGAGGAGATCCGCAACGACATCGGCGCCGATTCCCTCGGCTACCTTACGGAGCAAGGCCTGGTCGAGGCCGTGGGCCAGCCGCGCGAGAGCTTCTGCATGGCCTGCTTCACCGGGGACTACCCGATGGACGTGCCGCGCGAGCTCGACAAGCTCGGCCTCGAGCCGCCGGAGTGGATACGCGACCGCCACGACATCGAGTGGGTCGCAACGAACGGCCCGGTGCCAGAGCGGCGCCGCCGCCTCTGGGACGAGGCCGCGACGCCAGCACCCTAGGGTTGGGACTGGATACTGGAGCCTGACCGCACCCCTGCTCGTCCTCCTGGGGAGTCGCGTCCCGGGACCGGTGCCCTTAGCCTTAAAGGCGAAACCTGATGACCTCGGACCAACCGCTGACCTACGCCTCTTCGGGGGTTGACCTCGTGGCCCGGCAGGCCGTCGTGGCGCGCTACAAGGAGATCGCGAGACGCGCAACGGGGCCACAGGTCATTGGCGGCATCGGGCCGTTCGCCGGCATGTTCGCCCTCCAGGGCGCATACCAGGACCCGGTGCTCGTGGCCACGACGGACACAGTCGGGACGAAGGGCAAAATCGCCGCCCTCGCCGGCCGCTACGAGGGCCTGGGGCGCGACATCGTGAACCACTGCATCAACGACGCCTTCACGACGGGCGCCGAACCCCTCTTCTTCCTCGACACCATCGTAAGCGGCGACCTGAGCGACGAAGCGAAACTTGCGCTCGTCTCCGGCGTCGCCGACGCCTGCGCCGAAGCGGGAGTCGTCCTGCTCGGCGGCGAGACGGCGGACATGCCCGGGACGTACACCCCGGGCAGCTTCGACCTGATCGGCTTCATAGTCGGCATCGTCGAACGCGCCCTCATCGTCGACGGGTCGCGAATCGCCGCCGGCGACACGCTGCTGGCTCTGCCCTCGAACGGCCTGCACACGAACGGCTACTCGCTTGCCCGCGCGGCCCTGGGCATCGGCGTCGATCCGGCGCGCGCGGCCGAGGACCGGCGCCGGCTGGAGCGTTTCGAAGAAGAGCTTGGAGAGACGCTGGCGGACGCCCTGCTCCATCCGCATCGCTGCTATCTCCCGGACCTCAGGCCTCTCCTGCGCAGTGACCGCACCGCTGCCGCAAAGGCCTCTGCCGCCGGAACGGCCGGCCGGCCAGCCGAGACGCCGATAAAGGGGCTCGCCCACATCACCGGCGGCGGCCTGGTCGAAAACGTCCCCCGCATACTCCCGCCCGGCCTCGGGGCGCGCATCGAGAGACGCGCGATCACCCCGCCGCCGATCTTCCCCTTCATCCAGCGCGCGGGCGGCATCGACGAGGCGGAGATGTACCGCGTCTTCAACATGGGCTTCGGCATGGTCCTCGCCGTCGCGCCAGACGATGTCGAAGCCGTGCGCGCCCTCGTCCCGGAGGCTGTCGTCTGCGGCGAAGTAGTCAGCGGGAGCGGCGTCACCCTCGTTTGAGGCCTGAGAGGGGCACGTGAGGATACCCATTAGGCTCGCAACCCGGCGCGCCGAGACGACGCGACAACTCTCGAGTCCGCCCTCGTGCTCCTGCTCTGGTACCCCTCTCGCAGGCCGCCGTCGCCGTGAGACTCGTAGAGATTTAACAATCGTCTGACGCCGGCCTAACCTGCGCTCGCGCACCGCGCCGTTATAGATCACGATAGGTCTGGGCGGCCCGGTCGCGGGCGGCCCTGGAATCGAGGCGGCATGGCTGTAGCCGAAGGCGCAATTACCAGACGCGAGGCGCGGGCGCGGCCCGCCTTGAGGCTCGATTATCTCGCGCTGCCCCTGGTCGAGGTGGCAGCAGCGCTCGGCATCTTCGCCCTTGCTCTCTTCGTCTACAACGCAACGCTCACGCCGTCCCTCTCCTACGAGTCCTTCGACGGAAACGAACTGGCGACGATCCCCTACCAGCTGGGGCTGGCCCACTCGACCGGCTATCCCCTGTACACCTGGGCTGGCAAGCTCTTCACCTTCATCCCCATTGGCGACGTCGCACACCGGATCAACCTCATGTCCGCGGCCGGGGCGGCGGGCGGCTGCGCCCTGCTCTTCGCGATCATCCTGATGTCCATCCGCGGGAGCATGCCGTCGCCCGCGCGCGGGGTCGCTCCCCGGAACCTCGCGGCCACGGCTCGCCTCCTGCCCTACGGCGCCGCCGCCACGGGCGCCCTGATGCTCGCCTTCTCGACCACCCTCTGGTCGCAGGCCGTCATCGCCGAGGTGTACGCGCCGAACGTGTTCATGGTCGGGCTGACTTTCCTGCTCCTCCTCCTCTGGGGCCGTTACGAGGGCGCCCGCCTGGAGTCGGCGGCAGTAGCGGGCTCGTCGAGGGCGGCCGTTGCCGACGGGCGCTCGCTGGCGTTATTCGGCGGCTTCGCGCTCGCTTTCGGCCTCAGCCTCGGCACGCACATGTCCAACCTGGCGCTGGCGCCCGGGTTCATCGCCTTTGTCCTCCTCACGAACTGGCGCCTGGCGCTGCAGCCCGGGTTCGTGCTCGCGGGCGCGCTCGGCTTCGGACTGGGCGCCCTGCAGTTCGCCTGGCTCCCGTACAAGGCGTCGGGGATCAACGACGCCTTCATGGCCCGCAACACGCCGGACGACCTCGAGGGTATCTACAACTACACTCTCAACGCCTTCCCGCAGTTCAAGTGGGCTTTCCCGCTGTCCGCCATCCCCGACCGGGTGGTCATGTACCTGGAGTTCCTGCGCGACAACTTCCGCTGGCCCGGTATTGGCCTCGCGGTTGCCGGCGGACTGGCGATGGCCGTGCGCAACCCGCGCGCCTTCTTCCTGTTCGCGCCCGCCTACGTGGCGCAGATGGCGTTCTTTCTCGAGTACCGCGCCGCCGACATCGACGTCTTCTTCATCACCGCGCACTTCATCGTCGCAGTCTTCATCGGCTACGGGGTTGCGGCCCTCGGGGAAGCAGCGCTAGCCGGCGCAGCCCTCGTCGCGGACGGCGCTGGGCGTTGGCGGGCGAGGGCCGCGGCCGCTCTCGCGGCGGTCTTGCTGGCCCCTCTCCTGGCGCAGCCAGCCGTATCGCTGGCGCGCGCCTGGGACGAGAACGACCAATCGGACAACACGGGCATCAACGACTTCTACGAGCTGGTGTTCGAGCGACTACCGAGCGGGAGCGTGCTCATCGGCCGGGGCGGCGTCTTCGGCTACGACATGTTCTACTGGCGCTACGTCTACAACGTCCGCCCGGATGTCGACATTCCCCTGGCCCGCGGTTTCAACACGCGCACGGCACGGCCCGGCGCGCCCACGTTCACCGTGGCGCCGCCGGGGTCCCAGGGCACGGCCGCGGTTGGCCCGGGCGCCGCGCCCCGCGGCCTGCAGCCGCAGAACGCCTGGTACTGGCCGATACTGGCGGCGCCGGTCCAGAGCGACGAGTCCGGCTTCCAACTCGTGCGTCAACTGACCCTCTACGAAGCCCGCAACGAGCCCCCGCCGCTCTTCGTCAGCGGAGTGACACCGAAGACCACGGTCAACCACAACTTCGGCGCCGTCACCCTGGTCGGGTATGACATCGATTCGCGGGAGGTCGAGCGAGGCGGGGCCGTGCACCTGAAGCTGTACTGGCGGCTGAACGGCGCCGCCCGGCCGCAGGTCGCGACGAGGATCGGCGAGACAGAGTACTACGAGTCCCACGAGCTAGGCTTCGGCAACCTGCAGCGCCTGTCGGCGCCGCAGCGCCAGGGCGAACTGCTGGTGGAGGAGTACGACCTGGTGGTCCTCTCGAGTATCGACCGGGGCGACCAGCCCTTCCGCATCCGGGTCTCGGGCGGCGCCTTCGGCCAGACGCAGAGCGAATGGGTGGAGGTAGGGCGGATAAGAGTGAAGTAGGGACATTCTTACGTGGGAACATCCGGACTTCTGGAGAATGTTCGGGGAGGCCGAAGACTCTCACCGCCTGAGGTCCACATTCGTGGAGGCCTGGCGGCTCGGAGGTCCGGAAGTTGGGTTGGGGTCGGAGGTGATAGATGTTGAGGTGGCTGCTTTTCCCGAGGTTCAGGCCCCGCTGGCCGCTGCGGCCGCGGCCATTCCGGCGACCGCTAAGGCGGCGGCTGTGAGCGAGTCGCCCGGCGATGCCGTTACCTGGCGCCGGCCGGCCCCGGGTGCGCCCGGTGGCCCCGGGCAGGCGGAAGCGGGCGGCGCTGGTCAGGACCAGCCGAAGGCCGCAACCGTGGCCGCCGTCTCGTACCGGGGGTCGCCCCTGCCGCGGGAGTGGCTCATAGCGGCAGCATCCGCGGTCATGGGCGCTGTGCTGGGCGTAGCCGTGTACTCGATGGCGGTGGGGAGCGGGGACGCCGCCGTGCCGGGAGCCTTCGGAGGGCCGGGCGGGCCGCGGCCGCAGCAGCCCGCCGGCCAGGGCTTTCAGCCCCCGGGCCCGGCGCCAGGCGCGCCCGGCCTCCCCCAGCAAGGGGGCATTGGCGCGAACCTCCTGCCGCGAGCGCCGGACTTCAGCGGCCAGGTGCGCACGCTAGTCGGCGCGTCGCTGACCGTCGACACGCCCCAGGGCAGCAGAGTCGTGCAGGTGACGGCGGACACGCGCATCCTGCGCCCGGACGGCAGCGCGGGCTCTCGCGCCGACCTGGCGCGCGGCGCTCTGGTCGCCGTCGTGACGACGAACGACCCCGTGACGCGCGAACTGCGCGCGGAGGCGATAGGGATCCTGCGTTAAGGCCGCACGAGCGGAGGCCAGTGGTGAGCCCAGGGCCGGGCGCGCTCCAGGGCCGCCGACACGGCGAGCACGCCCGGGTCATCGCCCAGGCGGCCGACGACCTGTACGGCCAGCGGCAGGCCACGCGCCGAGAAGCCGGCTGGCACCGAGGCGGCAGGGTTGCCGGTCCGGTTCCACAGGGCCGTGTACCAGATCACCCAGCCCGGCTGCACCTCCGTCCCGGCGATGTTCGTGACCTCGCCGCCTACGGGGCCGGCTGGGTGCGCCACGGTTGGAGTGATCAGAAAGTCGTAGTCGCGGAACCAGCGGGCAACGGCGCGGCGATAGCGCTCGCGCTTGCGCCAGATGAGCGCGTAGCGCCAGCCTTCCATCTCCTTGCCCGCCTTCAGCGTCCGCTGGGCGTAGGGCGTAAGTTCGTCGAAGTGCTCCTCGTATAGCGCCGGGTCGAAGGCGTACTCGTCGGCGGGGATCATCGGTGTCGTATCGGGCCCGGTCTCGACAGGCGGAGAAGCGTCGATCACCTCGCAGCCAAGGTCGCGCAGGACGTCGGCGGCGTCCGACAGGGCCGCGGCGACCTCGGGGTCGAGCGTCGCGTGGCCGCCAAGGTCGAAGCTCAGGGCGACGCGCTTGCCGGCGAGCGGCCGGCCGCCCAGGCCGGCGAAGAAGTCAGGCGGGTCCTCCTCAAGGCAAATGGCGTCCCGCTCATGGGGGCCGGAGACAGCGGTGAGGAAGTAGGCGGCGTCCCGCACGGTGCGGGAGATCGGGCCGAGTGTCGAGGACCAGGGGGCGCCGGTGAGCTCATGGGTCGGGATGCGGCCGAACGTTGGCTTGATGCCGTAGCAGCCGTTGAAGGCGGCGGGAATTCGTATGGAGCCGGCGCCGTCGGTGGCGACGGCGAGCGGCCCGAGGCCGGCCGCGACCGCGGCGCCGGCGCCACCGGAGGAGCCGCCGCAGGTGTGGTCGAGGTCCCAGGGGTTGCGGCCTTCCTCGCCGAGGCGGTTGCGTGTCGCGCCTATGAGGCCCAGTTCGGGCGTGTTCGTCTTGCCCAGCAGCACGGCGCCTGCCGCGCGCAGGCGCTCGACGATGGGCGCGTCGCGTTCCGGGTAGTGGTCCTTGAAGACGAGCGAACCGAAGGTGGTCGGCATGTCCGCCGTCGGGACCAGGTCCTTCACCGAGACAGGCACGCCCAGGAGCAGAGGCTTGGCGCCGGGCTTCGCCCAGGCAGCCTGGGCCGCCTTTGCCGACGCCATCGCGGACTCGTGCGCGACGTGCAGGTAGGCGTTGAGCTTCGGGTTGAGCCGGTCGATGCGCGCCAGCATCGCCTCCGTGACCTCGACCGGTGAGACCTCGCGCTTGCGGTAGGAATCGAGGAGTTCAGACGCGGAGAGGCGGCAAAGGGCATCGTCGATCGGCATGCGTCGCCTCCAGGGACGGACTCAGGGTAATGTAGCCAGCGGCGGAGGGAGCGTCCAGAACCCGGAAGGAAGGCCAGCGGTGCAGATCAGACCGGCGACGATTGCAGACGAGGATACCGTCCTCGACCTCATTCGCGAGCTGTTCGAGCCGCCGGGTGCGCGACCGGACGACTTCAGCGAGGAACGAGGCCGCGAGGGCATACGCTGGCTACTCGACTCGCCCGGCGGGACCATTATCGTCGCGGAGGAGGGCGGCCGGATTGTCGGGCTCGCTACTGTTTACCGGACCTTCCCGTCCATCCGCCATGGCTGGCGCTGCTGGCTGCAGGACCTGGTCGTCACGTCCTCGCACCGCGGTCAGGGTGCAGGCAAGGCGCTGCTCGACGCCGCCACGCAATGGGCGCGGGAGAACGGCTGCACTCACCTCATGCTCGACTCGAGTAACGCGCGGAAGGACGCGCACCGTTTCTACCTCCGGGAAGGCATGACGCAGGGCTCTCTTACTTTCACCCGTGTGATCCGCTGACTGCGGGCGTCGATCCGGGGCGTCGGCGTTCGTCTCTAGGGAGCGGCGATGGCCAGCGCGCGGGCGCCTTCCCGCGCCGCCATGGAATGGAAATGAGGATGATCGACCGCTAGCTCGCCTCCACAGCTTGCGCGATGCGGCGGCCCATCTCCTGCGTCGTCACCAGCTCGCCGCCCGCCGATATCAGGTCGGGGGTGCGGGCGCCTTCTGCCAGGACCTTCTCGACCGCTCTCTCGACTGCCGAGGAGGCATCGGGGAGGTTGAAAGAGAGTCGCAGCATCATGGCGGCGCTGAGGATGGTGGCGATGGGATTGGCCTTGCCCTGGCCGGCGATGTCCGGCGCGGAGCCGTGGATGGGCTCGTAGAGGCCGAAGCCCTTCTCGTTAAGCGAGGCTGACGGCCCCATGCCCAGCGAGCGCAGCAGCGCCGCGGCTTCGTCCGACAGGATGTCGCCGAACATGTTCGAGGTCACGATCACGTCGAACTGGCGCGGGTTGATGATCAGCTCCATCGACGCAGCGTCGACGTGCATGTAGTCCATGGCCACGTCCGGGAAGGCGCGGGCCACCTCTTCGGCGACCTCGCGCCAGAACAGGCCGGACTTCATCACGTTGGACTTGGCGATGAGAGTGAGCTTGCGGCGGCGCCCGGCAGCGAGACGGAAGCCGTCGCGCACGATGCGCTCGATCTCATGCTCGCGGTAGAGCTCGGTGTCGAAGACCTCGCGCTCGGGGCGCTCGTAAGGGCCGGGGACCTCGCGCTCGCCGCGCGGGCCGAAGTAGAGGCCGGAGGTGAGCTCGCGGCAGATGAGCATGTCGGTGCCGCGCACGTGCTCTTCCTTCAAAGGCGAGAGAGGCAAGAGGGCGTCCGGCACGGAGATGGGGCGCAGGTTCAGATAGAGGTCGAAGTGCTTGCGCAGTGGCAGGATGGCGTTTTGCTCCACGCCCTGCCACTTCGGGTGGTTGATCTCCGTCCGGGGACCGCCAAAGGGGCCCTTGAGGATCGCGTCCGCTTGCTCGCAGGTGGCGAGAGTCGAGGCAGGGAGATGCTCGCCGAAGGCGTCGAAGGCGGCGCCACCGGCCAGGGCCTCGCTGAAGCGGAACTCGTGCCCGAAGCGGCGGCCGGCGGCCTCGAGGACTCGCACGGCCTCGCCGACGACCTCTGGGCCGATGTAGTCGCCGGGGAGGACGGCAATGTGGAAGGTGGTCATGGCCGCCCGATCATCCCCTACGCCGGCCTCGCGCGCAAACCCGCGGCGCGAGACCCGAGACTCCCGTCTGTCCGCACCTCCCGACTTCCCCGCCAGCGGGCGCCGGCGCTGCTAGCTCGCAGGTCCGGAGGTCGCGGGGGTCAGGGGAGGTAGGCTATGGGGTTCACGCGCTTGCCGTTGAGGTGGACCTCGAAGTGGAGGTGGACGCCGAAGGAGTAACCGGTGTTTCCAGCCTGCCCCAGGGGCTCGCCGCGTTCGACGCGCTGGCCCTGAACGACGTCCAGGCGCGAAAGGTGGGCGTAGAGGGTCTTGAGGCCGTTGCCGTGGTCGACGATGACGTAGAGGCCGTAGCTGCAGCAACGGTCGCCGCCCGCGAAGCTGACGACGCCGTCTTCGACGGCATAGATCAGGGTGGTGGGGTCGTGTGAGAGGCCCATGTCGATGCCGAGCGGGTGGCGCGCGGTCATGTAGTTCGTGACGCGGATCGAGGTCCGGAGCGGCCAGAAGAAGCCGAAGGGCCGGGGGGCCGGGGCGGCGGCAGCCGGGGCGCCCGCGGGCGCGTCCGCTGAGGGCGGCGGCGCCGTGCGCTTCGGGTTCGGGATGAGCAGCACCTGGCCTATGGCGATGAAGTTGCCGCTGCCGAGCGAGTTCACGGCGATGATCTCCGCGCTGGTGACGTCGAACGTCTCCGCCAGGTCGCCGACCGTCTCCCCCAGCACCGTGGTGTGCACGATGCCGCGGGTCACGGGAATGCGCAGCTTCTGGCCCGGGATGATGAAGTCGTCCACGGAGGTGATGTCCGGCTTGTTGCTCTCGGCCAGCAGCTCCCAACCGGGAAGCTCGCCGCCGTTCAAGCCGAAGAGCTCGGCGATGCCGCTGAGGGTGTCGCCTTCGCGCACGGTGTAGACACAGTAGGCGGGACTGCTCGAGCTCGTGAGACAAGGTGGCACCTCGGGCGAGGAGCCGCTGCCGAGGGCGTTGATGCGGGCGCTTTCGTCCAGCGCCCGGGCTGCCTCGACGGCCGGCAACGGCGGCGGCGCGGCCGCGGGCACCGGCGCCGGCGCCGAGACGGCAGGCTCCGAGGCGGGCAAGGTCGAGGGCGGGGCGGCGCCATCGCCCGTGGCGCCGAGCGCGGGGGCGGCCGCTTGCGACGCGACCAGGGGGGCGGCCGGCGCGCTGCCGGAAGGCAAGAAGGCAGCGTATGCGGCCGCGAGCAGCGCTATCGCGACGATGGCGGCGTGGAGGGAGAGGCGCCCGCGGCGTGCCGGGGCCACTCCCGCTCTCCTTCGGCGGG